>NZ_NHPF01000097.1:0-69064 GCF_002252925.1 Halorubrum sp. Ea8 | reverse complement strand
CCTCGCGCGTGCTCCTCGGCCGCGATGCGGCCTCGCAGGCACGCGCCGACCACGTCGGCGGGGTCAGAAGCGTTAGAAGTCCGCCTTGCCCCACCGCAGGTCGTCGTACGTCGCCTGCTGGTCGCTGTCGAAGCGCTCCTCGAACTTCCGGCGGAGCGCCGCCTTCTCGGTGGCGTCGATCCGCGCCAGTTCGTCGGCCTTCGCCACCGCCTCGGGCGGACCGCGGGTCGTGGCCACCTCGGCGAGGACCTGCCGAGTGAGCCGGTCCCGCGTATCGGCGTCGCGGGTGAACGCGTACGGCGCCTCCAGCTTGTAGGTCACGTCGGTCCGCGGGTCGTACACGATCATGAACGTGGGCTCGTACAGCTCGGGATCGAGCTCGCGGTCGATCCCGAGCGCGTCGCCGTCGGCCGCCATCGTCGCGTCGGCGCCCCCGCGGCTTCTAAACCAGGTGGTGAACGTGAGCGCGTCGTCGAGGCGGTCGCCGCGGGCGCTTCCGGACGGGTCGCCGGCCCCGCCGCCGCTGGACTGCCCCGCGTCGTCCCGCCGCTCCAGCAGTCGGGTGAACAGCGCGGTGTCGTCCGGCCAGGGCGGCTCGACCCCCTTCCGCGCCAGCGTCCGGACGATCGTCCCGCTGGAGGGGTTCTTCACGAAGCCGGCGAGCGGCACGTCGCGTTCGACGAAGCGCTCGACCAGCCGGACGTACTTCTCGACGACCGCGCGGGGCTTCGCCTCGCGGGCGAGCGCGCCCAGTTCCGGGTTGCGGTCCTCCCACGTGAACAGCTCCTTCGGGTAGATCGGGCCGTCCAGGACGAGCAGGTCGTCGACCTCGTCGGCGTGGTCGAGCGCGTGGGTTCCCTCGGCGAGGTACAGCGCGAGCGCGTGGACCACGCCCTCCGCGTACCGGTTCACCCGCGGCGCGTGGAGCACGCGCTGTCGGGTGTGCCCGTCGTCGCGCTGCCGCCAGTCGTCGTCGAAGTCGGCGGTGGAGTCGCCGGCGTGGACGGTGGCGACGATCGTGCGGTCGCGGTGGAGGTCCAAGTCCGTCGGGTCGCTCGCCATCGCGGCGTGGGCCACGTCGACGACGAGGCCGTTTTTAAACGTCGTCGGGTTGATCGTGCCGGAGTCGAGCCCGTGAACCGTCTCGAACGGGCGCTCGGCGAGGGCGGCGTCGTCGACGGGGGCCAGCCGGCGCTCGTGGTCGCCCACCGGCTCGATCACGACGCGGCCGTCGCGGCGGAGCTCGGGGAGCCAGTCGCGCCACACCCGCCCCGCGAGGTCGTCGTGGTCGGTCGTGTCCACGTCGCTCGCGATCCCGTACGCGAGCCGCGCGATGTTCTCGACGTGGATCGGATCGAGCGTCACGGCCGTACCGCGGTTCGGAGGGATATAAAACGCGTCGGCTCGGGGAGCGAGACCGCGAGCGGGACGAAATCGACGCGGTCGGCCTCCCGGTTGCGGACGGCGTTCCCTCGTCGCGTGGACCGCCGACCCCTCACGTCCCCCCGTGTGGACCGCCGACTCCTCACGTCCCCCCGTCGCGTGGATCGCCGGCTCCGCTGATCTCCCCTTCGTGCGGGTCGCCGCGCGGGGCGCCGCTCTCCCGGCTCTCCTCGCCGGTCGGTTCCGCCGCGATTTTGCTCTGTAATCGGTCGAGCCCGAGCGTGAGAACGAAGAAGCTCCCGCCGACGTAGAGGAGCGACTGCGGCTCGGCGACGAGTCGGCTTATCAGGCCGTTTCCGTAGCCGATCACGCTGCTCAGGTATCCCAGTACCGACGTGGTCCATCCGAGTCCCGTGAGGCCGGTGAGCTGGTTAAGCAGGTCTTTATCGAATTCGCGTGTCAGTTCGGGCCGCATGGGAATAGTATCATCACCTTAACGAGGGCTACTCCGGGACGGTACATAAATTATTTTCATGGTAAGAAGAACGTATATTTTGTGTGAATGTACGGACTTCGAGAACGTCTCCGTCCTCCGCCTGTCTCCGGTCCACCGGTTTTCGGTGGTGTCGGCCGAACCGGCCTCCGGATCCCGGATTGCGGCTTTCTCCGGCGTCTGGGCACGATTTACGGTATCAGTCGTAATATTCGGGAAGGGGGATATTTTAACCGGTGGGGTCGACCTCCGGTCATGACCGAACCAGCCACTGGGTCAGCGGCGGACGCGTCCGGACCGTCCGGCGTGGGGCACACGATCCGAGAGATCGTCCGATACGTCCCGGACGGCACGTCCATGCCGAAGGAGATGTGGGGCGGCCGGCACCGGAACGTCCTGATCGCGATCGCGGTACAGGTGCCGTTTCTGATCGCGTTGGGGCTGTACAGCGGGACCGAGCCGTTCACCGGCGCGGAGATCCCCGCGACGCCGCTTTGGATGCTCGGCGGCTTCGTCGCGATCATCCTCGGCACGGCGGGGCTGGCGAACGTGTCTCGGCTCGGTCGACGCCAGCGGACGGTGCTCGCGGCGTTCAGCCTCATGACCGTCTCGATGGCGTTGGTGAAGCTGTCCGGCGGCTACATCGAGGCGCACTTCAGCTTCTTCGTGTTCGTGGCGGTGCTCGCCCTGTACGAGGACTGGGTCCCGTTCGCCGTCGGCGTCGGGTACGTCGCCATCGGCCACGGCGCGTTCAGCCTGATCGACGCGAGCCTCGTCTACAACCACGCCGCGGCGATCGAGAACCCGATCATCTGGGGCGGAATTCACGCGTTCTTCATCCTCGGGCTCGTGGGCGCGCTGATGGTCAACTGGTACTCCATCGAGAAGTCGCGCGAGGAGGCGCAGCGCCAGCTCGACCTCGTCGCCGAGCAGAAGTCGGAGATCCAAGACGTCGAGGAGGCGAAGGCGGAAGTCGAGAAGCGCCGCGAGGAGGTCGAGCGGCTGAACGACCACCTCGAGACGAAGGCCGACGACTACAGCGCGACGATGGACCGCGCGGCCGACGGCGACCTCACGGTCCGGCTGGACGCCGGCAGCGAGAGCGAGGCGATGGAGCAGATCGGCGCCGCGTTCAACGAGATGATGGACGACATCGAGTCGACGATGCGCGACGTCCAGTCGTTCGCGGGCGAGGTGTCCGCGGCCAGCGAGAAGACGGTCGAAGGCGTGGACACGGCCGAGGCGCGCAGCGAGGACGTGAGTCGGTCGGTCACGGAGATCGCAGAGGGAGCGGACGAGCAGCGCGAGATGCTCGAACAGGTCTCAGGCGAGATGAACAACCTCTCGGCGACGATCGAGGAGGTCGCTTCCTCGACGGAGACCGTCGCGGACGCGGCCCAGCAGACCGCGTCGATCGCAAACGAGGGACAGGACACCGCCGGCGAGGCGATCGACAGCGTCGGCGAGTCCCGCGAATCGATCGGCGCGACCGCGGAGAAGGTCAGGGTCCTCGACGAGCGGATGGACGACATCGGCGAGATCGTCGACCTGATAAGCGACATCGCGGAACAGACGAACCTGCTCGCGCTCAACGCCAACATCGAGGCCGCGCGGGCCGGCGGCGGCGGCGGCGGGAGCGACGGGTTCGCCGTCGTCGCCGACGAGGTGAAACAGCTCGCCGAGGAGACCCAGGAGGCGGCCCAGGAGATCGAGGAGCTCATCGCCGGCACGCAGTCGCAGACGCAGGCGACCGTCGAGGAGGTCCGGACGGCCGAGGAGCATATGGAGGCCAGCGCCGAGGCCGTCAGCGACGCCGCGGACGCGTTCGCCGAGGTGGCGGGCAACGCCGCCGAGACCGACGACGGGATCCGCGAGATCAGCAAGGCGACCGACGACCAGGCCGCGAGCACCGAGGAGACGGTGTCGATGGTCGAGGAGGTGGCAGGGATCAGCAAGTCGACCGCCGACGAGGCCGACGACGTCAGCGAGGCGGCCGACGAGCAGCTCGCCGCGATGTCGCAGGCGACGGCCGAGGCCGGTTCGCTCGCCGATCAGGCCGAGCGGCTCCGCGCGCTGCTCCGGAAGTTCGAGGTCGGTGGAGAGTCGCCCGACGACCCGTCGGCGTCGCGCAACGTCGCGATGGGCGACGGCGGCCGGTCGGACTGAGACGCCGCCGCGGACGGCCCGACGGCGGTCCCTTTTATATCGCGTCGACGACGGCCGCCAGCACCGGCAGCGCGCGCTTCACCTGCGCGCCGTCCTCGACGAAGACCAGCGTCCGCGGCGGGCGGACCGCCTTCGGTCTGACGCGGAGGCCCGCCTCGTCGGCCGCGGCGGCGGCGAGTCCGGGGATATCGGGCGCGTCGGACGAGTCGACAGCATCCGTCTCACGGTCCGCGTCGCCGCCGACGAACTCGACCCGGACGCGGTCGGGGTGGACGTACACCTCGGCGACTTCGCGCCCGACGCCGTCGCCGCCGGCCTCGCCCTCGCGAACGATCCGGTACGCGAGCGCGCCGTCGGTTGTCGGCTCGACGTCGGGGTCGGCGTCGGCGAGCGCGAGGTCCCGCAGGCGCCCCTCGTTGCCGGAGACCTCCGACGCGAGCAGCTGGCCGATCCGGACGCCGTCGGTCAGTCGGTCCGCGACCATCAGGCGTCACCCGCGGCGTCGGTCGCCGCCTCGTCGGCGTCGCCGGACGGCTCTCCGGCGGCGGCGAGTTCCTCGCGCACGTCGGCCGCGAGGTGATCGACCGCGGCGCCGTGCTCCTTCGCGACGAGGACCGCGGCCGCCTCGATGGTGACCGCGAGCGCGCGCTGTCGCTCGTTGATCGCGGCGACCGCGCGCTGCTTCTCGACGCCGGCCGCGACGATAGCGTCGAGGGCGGTCTCGAAGGTGGACTGCTCCCGGAGGATCGACTCGTCGGGCGCGAACCCCTCCGGGACGAACACGTCGTCGGGGTCGAAGCGCGCGACGAGGTCGCCGTCCTCCTCGGCGACCAGCCCGCGGCCGACGGCGACGTCGACCAGCCGCTTCGCCTGGTCCGGCGAGAACCAGTCGCGGTCGAGCGACAGCGCGACGACGAACTCGCCCTCGCCCAGCCGCTCCTTCGCGCGGTGTTTGAACGGGACGGCGACGGCGACCTCCAAGCTCATGTTCGATCGGCGGGGGGTCGACGGCGGTAAACCTACCGGACCGCGGAGCGCGTTCGGAGCACCCGCGACGGTCGGCCCGTCAGGCCGGGCGCCGCCAACCGTTATGCCCCACCGGCGCGATGGCGCACGTATGGAGACCCGCCCGCTCGGTGACACCGGTCACCACAGCAGCGTGATGACGTTCGGCGCGATCGCGCTCAACTGGCTCGAACAGGAGGGCGCGAACCAGCTCGTCGAGCACGTCCTCGACTACGGCGTCAACCACTTCGACGTGGCGCCGACGTACGGCGACGCGGAGCTGAAGCTCGGCCCGAAACTCCGCCAGCACCGCGAGGAGATATTCCTCGGCTGTAAGACCCAAGAGCGGACGTACGAGGGCGCGTGGCGCAAGCTCGACCGCTCGCTGAACCGCCTCGGCGTCGACAAGATCGACCTGTATCAGCTCCACGGGCTCGAGTACGACGAGGAACTGGACGCGATCACGGGCGACGACGGCGCGCTCGCGGCGTTTCGCGAGGCCAAAGAGCAGGGGCTGATCGACCACATCGGGCTGACGAGCCACGGCGACCCCGACCTCATCCTCGACGCGCTCGACCGCATCGACGACCTCGAGACCGTGATGTTCCCGCTGAACCCCGTCGTCGCCGGCAAGGACGGCGACGAATACGACTACGAGGCCGTCCTCGCCCGGGCCGAGGCGGAGGACGTCGGCACGCTCGGGATCAAGGCGTTCGCCGGCGGCTCGTGGCCGCCGACCGACGAGCTCCCCGAGGCGGACCGGCCGTTCGCGAACTGGTACCGCCCGGTCACCGCCCCCGACGAGGTCCGCGAGCGGTTCGATTTCGCCGCCGCGCAGGGGCTCACCAGCGTCGTCAGCGCCGGCGACCCGAAGCTCGTCACCATGATCCTCGAGGCCGCCGCCGACTTCACCGGGATGGACGAGACCGCCCAGCGGTCGCTGATCGAGCGGGTCCGCCACGAAGACAGCCCGGTTCCCGAACAGCTGCACCACTGAGCCCGGAGCATGGACGTCCCGAAGACGGTCGCGGCCGCGCTCGAGGACCGACCGGTGGCCGGGAAGCGCTGTCTGGAGGCCGGGGCGGGCGCCGGGAACGCGACCGCCGGACTGCTCGCGAACGGCGCCGCCCGGGTGTACGCCGTGACGAACGACCGGGGCCACGCGCTGACGACGCGACGGCGCGTCGGTGACGGCGGCGGCGACACCGACAGTGACGGGAACGGCGGCGACGACGGTGACGGGAACGACGCCACCGTCGACGACCGACTGGCGGTGCTGGAGGCGGACCTCCGGGCGGTCCCGCTCCCCGACGACTCCGTCGACCTGATCACCGCGCACGGTCTCTGTAACGTCCTCGACCCCGCGGCGCTGTCGGCGGTCGCCGCGGAGCTCTCGCGGGTCGCGGCCCCGGGCGCGCACCTCGTCGTCGACGACTACGACCCGCTCCCGGACGACGCCGCGATCCGCGAGCTGTTCGCCGTCGAGAACGCCGCGTCGGAGCTGGCCCGCGGCCGCCCGGCGCTCACCTTCTACCCGGCGGCGTTCCTGCGGCGGTTCTTCGCGGGGCACGGCTGGGAGTTCGAACGGGAGCGGACGCTGCTGAAGCCGGTGCCCTGGACCGAGAGTCACGTCTCCGCCCACGCCGACGAGGCCGCGACCGTGGCCGCGGACTGCCCCGGTGAGTCCGGCGACGCGCTGGCGGCGACCGCTCGTCGGCTCGCGGGCGAGATCGGGTCGGAATCGGTCGGGCGGATGTACGGTCTCGCGTTCCGCCTCCCGGACTGAAAGCCTCGGAACCGCGATTCCGACGGGACTCCCCGCGATCGGGAGGCCCCGTGCCGAACGCGGGGTGCTGCATTCATCAGTGGCGCGCGCGATTCCCGAAACGGGGAGACACCATGGTCGTAAGCGTTCATCACTACGAGCTGGCGGAGTCGGCGTCCCCGTCGGATTTCCGCGACGCGGTAGCGGAGGCCGTCGACCGCGGGCTGTTCGAGGGCGTTCCCGGGCTGGTCGAACACCGGATCGGCCGCGGTATCAGAGGGGACCGGGCCGGGGAGTTCGCGGCCGTTTGGGTGTACGAGAGCCGAGAGGCGTGGGCGGACGTCTGGGGACCGGCGGGTGACCCGGTGGCGAAGACCGAGTACCCGGACGACTGGCTCACGTGGGAGGACGAACTGCTGGATCCGTTGCTCGCCGACGATCCCGACGCGATCGAGTACACCTCGTACGAACTCATCGCCGAGAGCGGCGACGAGTAAGTCGCCGGGACAACTCACCGGCTGACGGGTTCGACAGGCAGGGACGAACCGGCGGGAACGCGTCGGCCGACCGCCGCCGTCGACCCGTCAGTCGTCGTCGGTCGCCGCGGGCGCCGTCGCCGCGGAGCCGACGCCCGCGTCGGTCGGCGTCGCGTTCAGGCTGTAGCCGGTCGCGGCCATCGCGAACAGCACGAGCGGCGAGAGGAACGCGAACAGGTAGTACGGCGCGTACTCCAGCGTCGGCACGTCGGTGACGCCCGCCATGTAGACGGCGCCCGCGTGCCACGGGAACAGCGCGCCGGTCGGCGTCCCCGCCGCCTCGACGGCGCGGGAGAGCTGGTCGGTGTCCATCCCGAACTCCTCGTAGGTGTTCCGGAGCGTGACGCTCGGGAGCACGATGCTCATGTACTGCTGCGCGGTGAGCGCGTTGATGACGATCGCCGAGACGCCGGTGCCGGCGACGAGCGCGCCCGGGCTCCGCACGGCGGAGGTGAAGGCGTGAGCGATCACCGCCAACACGCCGGTCCGCTCCAAGATCCCGCCGAGCGAGAGCGCCGCGACGACGACCGTGATCGTCCACGCGGAGCCGGTGAGGCCGCCGGTCGCGAGCAGTTCGTTCACCAGTTCGGAGCCGGACTCGGGCGCGGTCCCGTACATGAACGTGTCCCACGCGGCGACGAACCCGGCGCCCTGGACGAACACCGTCGTGAGCACGCCGGCGAAGACGCCGGCGACGAGGGTCGGCAGGGGGGCGTACCCGCGCAGCGCCAGCCCGAAGGTGACGGCGAGGGGGACGAACGCGAGCAGCGTGATCGCGTACGTCCCGGCGAGCGCGCCTTGGATCTCGGCGATCCGGCCCGCGGGGATCGCGCCGCTGGCGCGGAGCCCGAGCGCGAGGAAGCCGAGCACCGCGAGCCCGAAGGCGACGAGGGTGCCGGTCCGCATCCGGCGAATGTGCGCGTACAGGTCCGTGTTCGCCACCCCGGCGGCGAGGTTCGTCGTGTCCGAGAGCGGCGACTGCTTGTCGCCGGCGTACGCGCCCGAAAGGACGGCCCCGACCGTCATCGGGTCCGGGACGCCGAGCCCGGCGCCGATGCCGACGAAGGCGACGCCGAGCGTGCCGACGGTGGTCCACGACGAGCCGATCGCGAAGGCGACGACCGCCGCGACGACCGCGGCGGCGGGGAGGAACGTCGCGGGCGTGAGCGTCTCCAGCCCGAAGTACATGAGCCCCGGAATCGTCCCGGCGCTCACCCACGTCGCGATGAGCCCGTAGATGGTGAAGATGATCAGCAGCGCCTGCAGCCCCATCACGAGACCGTTGGCGATGCCGTCGAACAGGTCGTCCCAGTCGTAGCCGAGCCAGAGGCCGAAGACGCCGACGAAGGCGATGCTCCAGAGGAGCGGCGCGTGCGGGTCGAGGCCGAGGACGGCCGAGCCGATACCGAGGAACGCCACGACCGCGAGGACCGGGACCAGCGCCGCCGCCAGGCTCGGACGGCGGTCCGGGTCGATGTCCTCGTACGTCGTGGGCGTGAACGAGCGTGCCATGAGCGACCGTATTCCTTTGAAGCATAAATATGTCTTGGAATATGCGTAGCGAAGATAACGATCGTTCATCGTCATCGACGCGGCGACGGGGGACTCCCGGCGAGGGAGCGTCGCCTCCGGTGACCGTCGCCGCCGAACCCCACCGCGTCCGACCGTGTGCCGCCGTGTCGCGCGGGTCCCCGAACGGACGGTCTTATACGCGTCGGTGGACAAGAACGGCCAACATGATATTTGAGGGCCTCCCGACGACCCCCCGATCGGAGGAACTCGTCGACAAGGCGTTCTCGCGGGCGGCCCGCGCGGGACGCGCGAAGCGCGGCCACGAGGCGCAGGAGTCGATGTTACGGACCGCCGGCAACGTCCTCTCGGACAACCTGGAGAACGTCGTCGTCTCGTGGCCGGACTTCGGCTTCGACGTCGACCCGTTCTACTACGAGCTCGCCGACGCCATCGTCGACGTCGACCGCCTCCGGCAGGCGCTCTCGCAGGTGATGTGGGCCAGCCGTCAGATCGAGGACCTGCGCGACGAGTACACGACGAAAGTCCGGAATTCCGACGTCGACACCGCGCGCAAACACCGGAAACAGGCGTTCGCGCGCATGGCCGACGTGATGGACCAGATCGAAGAGGACCTGCGGTACATCGGCGACTCGCGCGACCAGCTGAAGGTACTCCCGGACATCCGGCCCGACGAGCCCGCCATCGTCATCGCCGGCTATCCGAACGTCGGGAAGTCGTCGTTCGTCAACCGCGTCACCCGCGCCTCCAACGAGATCGCGGAGTACCCGTTCACGACCCGCGGCGTCCAGATCGGTCACTTCGAGCGGGACCACGTCCGGTACCAGATCGTCGACACCCCCGGCCTGCTCGACCGCCCGGAAGAGGACCGAAACGACATCGAGCGGCAGGCGGTCAGCGCACTCGAACACCTCGCCGACGTCGTCGTCTTCGTGCTCGACCCCTCCGGCGACTGCGGCTACCCGCTGGACGTCCAGCTGGAGCTGCGCGAGGAGGTCCGCGAGCTGTTCGGCGACGCGGTCCCGTTCCTCACCGTGGCGAACAAACACGACCGCTTCGAGGCGGTGCGGGCGGAGTCCGTCGACGCGACGATGAGCGTGACCGAGGACGAGAACGTCGAGGACGTCCTCGACATGGCCGTCGAGGCGGCCGCGTTCGAGCCGGACCTCCCGACGCGCGACGGCGGGGAGTAGCCGGAGAGGCGAGGCGGCGGCGAGCGAGGCGGCGGCGAGCGAGCCGCCGCGGCCCCGAAAGGATGCTTTCAAGCGGGCGCTCGCCGAACCGACGCGTATGTACGACGGTCTCAAGGGATTCCGCGACTTCTACCCCGGGGAGCAGTCCGCACGCCGGGAAGTGACCGACGCGATCGAGGACGCCGCGAGCCGGTACGGCTTCCGCGAGATCGCCACCCCCGCCCTAGAGCGGACGGAGATGTACGTCGACAAGTCCGGCGAGGAGATCGTCGAGGAGCTGTACGCCTTCGACGACAAGGGCGGCCGCGGCGTCTCCATGACGCCGGAGCTCACCCCCACCGTCGCCCGGATGGTCGTCGCGAAGGGCCAGGAGCTGTCGAAGCCGATCAAGTGGGTCTCCACCCGCCCGTTCTGGCGCTACGAGCAGGTCCAGCAGGGCCGGTTCCGCGAGTTCTACCAGACGAACATCGACGTGTTCGGCTCGTCCGCGCCCGAGGCCGACGCCGAGGTGCTCGCGGTCGCCGCCGACGCGCTCACCGACCTCGGGCTCACCGGCGACGACTTCGAGTTCCGCGTCTCGCACCGCGACATCCTCGGCGGGCTCGTCCGGGCGCTCGCCGCCGATCCCGACACGGTCGACACCGCCGCGGCGATCCGCGCGGTCGACAAGCGCGCGAAGGTCGACGACGGCGAGTACCTCGGACTCCTCTCGGACGCGGGGCTCGACCGCGCGACCGCCCGCGAGTTCGACGACCTCATCTCGGGCGTCGACGCCCCCGAGGACCTCGACGCGGTGGCCGAGGCCGGCGGCGAGGAGGTCGCGGCCGCGGTCGAGAACCTGCGGAACGTGCTCGCCGCGGCCGACGACTTCGGCGCGGGCGAGTTCTGCGAGATCTCGCTGACGACCGCCCGCGGGCTCGACTACTACACCGGCGTCGTCTTCGAGTGCTTCGACTCCACGGGCGAGGTGTCACGCTCGGTCTTCGGCGGCGGGCGCTACGACGACCTGATCGAGAGCTTCGGCGGCCAACCGACTCCCGCGGTCGGAGTCGCGCCCGGCCACGCCACCCTCAAGCTCCTCTGTCAGCGCGCCGGCGTCTGGCCCGACGAGGAGCTCTCGACCGACTACTACGTGCTCAGCGTGGGCGACACGCGGGGCGAGGCGGCCGCGCTCGCCCGCGACCTCCGCGCGCTCGACGACGGCGTCGTCGTCGAGAGCGACGTCTCCGGTCGCTCGTTCGGCGCCCAACTCGGCTACGCCGACTCGATCAACGCCGAGACCGTCGTGGTCGTCGGCGAGCGCGACCTCGGGAACGGCGAGTACACGGTGAAAGACATGGCGAGCGGCGACGAGACGACCGTGCCGGTCGAGGAGTTCCCGCCCGAGGACGGGCTCTCGACGTACGAGGACGACGAGTAGCGGGCGGCGGACGACGAGTCGCGACGAGACGGCGGGAGTCCTGAATCCTTTTCAGGGTCGCGACGGGACCGGAGGAACGATGATCCCGCTCGCGACAGCGATGCCGCCGACCGAGGTCGCCCTCCGCGTGGCGGCCGGCGTCGCCCTCATCCTGATCAACGCGTACTTCGTGGCGGTCGAGTTCGCCCTCACGCGGCTCCGGCAGTATCCGGAGTCGGAGATCGACACCCCCGGACTGCGGCGCGCGTGGGAGATGACGGACGACCTGGAGTTCTACCTCACCACCTGTCAGGTGTGGATCTCCGGGACGAGTATCGCCCTCGGTATCGTCGCGGAGCCGGGGCTCGCGGCGCTGTTCGCGCCGATATTCGCGAACACGGCGTTCGCGTCAGCGGGCGCCGGGTCGCTGCTGGGCTTTTTCATCATCAACATGGTCCACCTCACCCACGGCGAGCAGACCCCGACGTACCTCGGCGTCGAGCGCTCGAAGCAGGTCGCCGGGTACGGCGCGCGGCCGCTGTACTGGTTCGCGTGGCTCATCTCGCCGCTGATCAAGTTCGGCGACTGGGTCGCGAAGGCCACCCTCGGGCTGTTCGGCGTCGAGATGACCGGGTCGTGGACCGAGACCGAAAGCGAGGTGTTGGAGACGCGCGCGGAGCTCCGCAACCGCCTCGGGTCGATGATGGAGGAGGTCGAGCTCCCCGAGGAGCGCCGCGAGGAGGTCCTCAACGCGCTCGCCGTCGACGAGCTCGGCGTGGCGGACCTGATGACGCCGGCCGACGAGGTCGTCTCGCTGTCGACGTCGGCGTCGATCGAGGAGAACCTCGACCGGATTCGCGACACGCCGCACACGCGGTTCCCGCTCGTGGGCGACGGTCCGAACGACTTCGAAGGGATCGTGTACGCCCCGTCGATCGTGAGCCGCTTCGAGGAGCTCCGGGCGGGGGCGACGACGTTCGAGGAGATCGCCGCCCCGCCGGTGACGGTCTCGCCGGAGACGAGCATCAGCGACGCATACGACCAGTTCCAGGCTGAGTCACAGGAGCTCGCGCTCGTCATCGAGGACGGCGAGATCGTCGGGCTCCTCACCGCGACCGACGCGCTGGAGGCGGTGATGGGACAGCTCGAGGACCCGCTCGACGCGGGCGATCTGTAGGCGGTCGGCGTCGACCGCGACGGCGACGGGGGAGCGCTCTCGTCACGGCCGCGACGGCGACGCAGGAGCGCTACTCGAACGCCTCGCGCAGGAACACTAGGGCCCCGCCCAGCATCGCGAGGTTACCGAAGAAGGCCAGCCGCTCGCCGCTCTTGTCGTCCTCGTCGGCGTTCCAGAAGTCGTGCATCGTCGCGGTCACGACCGTCAGGAACGTCACGGCCGCACCCGTCGTGATACGGGGGGCTCGCCACAGCGCGATCCCGATCCCCGAGACGAGCATCATCCCCGACGCGAACGGGGCCGCGAGGTCGGGGGCGGGGACCCCGGCCGACTCCGCGTACTCGATCGTCTCGTCCATGTCGCGGAAGTCCTCGGAGGCCTGCGCCGCCAGTCCGACCCCGAGCAGCACGCGGCCGAGCCGCGAGGGCGCGCCGCGGCCGCCGGTCGTCGGCTCCTCGTCGCCCGGCGTCGTCTCGGCCGCCTCGGTGTCGCCGGCGTCGTCGGTGTCGTCGTCGGTCATGTGTGGACGCACGGTAGCGTGCCACATAAATCGACGTGCGGGATGACGCGGACATCGACGTGCGAGAGGGCGCGGAGCGCGCGGGCGTCGGGCGGCGGTCGCCGACTTATCCCCAGTTCCACCGGGCGTGGAGCCGGCGGACCGACAGGTCGAGCCAGAAGCCGATGAAGCCGATCACCAGCATGATCGCGGGGATCTCCGCGTAGGAGAACCGGTCGCGGGCGTCGAGGATGAGGTAGCCCAGCCCGGTGTTGACCCCGAGCATCTCCGCGGGGACGAGGATGATCCAGAGGATGCCGATCGAGAGGCGGATCCCCGTCAGCATGTCCGGGATCACCGCGGGGACGACGACCCGGCGGAGCAGGGCGCGCGTGTCGCCGCCGAGCGACTCGCCGACCGTGATCCAGTCGTCGTCGATGGTCGCGATCCCGTGGGCGGTGTTCAACACGATCGGCCAGAGGCCGGCCATGAACATCACGAACACCGCGGACCGGGTCCCCACGCCGAAGACGATGATGGCGATCGGGAACCACGCCAGCGGGGAGATCATCCGCATGAACTGGAAGAGGACCGTGGTCGCCCGCTCGGCCGCCTCGAAGTAGCCGACGACGATCCCCACGGGGAGCCCGACCGTCAGGCAGAGCGCGAGCGCGAGCCCGAACCGGTAGACGCTGACGAGCACGTGGTCGTAGAACTCGGGCGAGACGACGAGCTCGGCGAGGACGGCGACCGTCGCCGCCGGCGCGAAGTTCGTGATGATGCCGCTCCCGAGCGCCGTCACCGCCCACCAGACGGCGAGGCCGCCGAGGAGTCCGACCGCCGGCAGCAGGCGGCCGCGCTCCCCGAGCAGCTCAGAACCGTATCGTCTCCTGTCTCTCGTAGCCATCTTCCTCTGGGACGTCGAACGCCGGCGGGCCGCCGGCTTCTTCTAACGCTGTGCGAACGGGGTCGTACGCGACGAGGTCGTCGGCGACCTCGGCGGGCTCTAACTCGTCGAGGAAGGCGTCCTCGCCCTCCACGCGGGTCTCGCGCATGCGACGGATCAGCTCCTCCGTGTACGAGGGGTACGGGTACGGGTAGAAGCCGATCCGGTCGATGTCCCACTCCTCGTTGCGGATCGCGCCCGATTCGAGGTACGGCTCGTGCTCGTCGTAGTGGGTGAGCGCGCGGTCGATCGGCTCGGGCCCCTGCGGCAGCAGGCCGCTCTCCGCCGAGGAGAGCAGCCGCGCGGCCTCGGACCGATTCCCTCGGAGGTACTGTTGGGCGTCGACGAGCCCGCTCATCACGTCGGTCGTCCACTCCGGCCGCGACTGCACCAGCTCCTCGCGCATCACGACGACGCAGCAGGCGTGCTCGCGCCAGACGTCGCCGGTGAACCGCAGGATCTTCCCGCCGGCGTCGAGCTCGCCGATCGCGTTGAACGGCTCGGCGACGATGTACCCCTCGATGGAGCCGTTCTCGAGCGCCGCGGGCATGTCCGGCGGCGGCGTCACGACGAGGTTCACCTCGTCGTCCGCCACCTCGTCGGCGGAGGAGTCCGTTCGGGGCGTGAGCCCGTGCTCGCGGAGCCCCATCTGGAGGATGACGTTGTGGATCGAGTACCAGAACGGGACGGCGACGGTGCCGCCGCCGAGGTCCGCCCACTCGTCGATCTCCTGTTGGACCGTCAGCGCGGAGCCGTCGGTGTGGTCCCACGCGACGACCTGCACGTTCGCGTCCAGCTCGTCGCCGTAGCGCATCCACACCGTCATCGGCATCAGAAAGTGGGCGACGTTGACCTCGCCGGAGAGGAACGCCTCCGCGAGGTCGGACCAGCCGCGGAACAGTTTCGGCTCGGCGGCGTCGACGCCGTGGTCGGCGAAGTGGTCGTTGGCGTATCCCGTCAACAGGGGCGCCGAGTCCGTGATCGGGAGGTAGCCGATCTCCGCGGTCGGCGGGCCGTCGCCCTCCCCGCCGCCCCCGAGACAGCCGGCCGTCGAGCCGACGCCGGCCGCCGCGAGCGACGCCAGCCCGGACTCCTTCATGAATTCGCGTCGGGAGAGCCCGCTCGTGCGGGCCGTCTCCGAGGGGTTCCGCCAGCCGGCGCCGCCGACGAGCTCGCGCGCGCTCTCGGCGACATCGGGGTCGACGTCGTCGTGGTTCGTGTGATGATCGTGCGTCATTCGAGTCCAACCGCCTCCAACTGTTCGAAGGTCGCCGCCCGCTCCGCGAGGAACGCCTCGTCGTCCCGCGACCGCGTCTCGCTGTCGATCCGCTCGACGTGTTCGATGCCCGCCGGGACCGGTCCCATTATCGCGACGCGGTCACCGAGGTACACCGCCTCGTCGATGTCGTGCGTGACGAACACGGCGGTGACGCCGAGCTCGTCGACGATCCGCAACAGCTCGTCCTGCAGCTCCATCTTCGTCAGCTGGTCGAGCGCAGAGAACGGCTCGTCGAGGAGCAGCACCTCGGGCTCGTTCGCGAGCGTCCGCGCGAGCGACGCGCGCTGCGCCATCCCGCCCGACAGGTCCGCGGTGTCGGCGTCCGCGACGCCGTCGAGCCCGACGAGGTCGAGCAGCTCGTCGATCAGGTCGGGGTCGGGCTCCTCGCCGCGGAGCTTCGGGCCGACTTCGACGTTCTCTCGCACCGAGAGCCACGGGTACAGCAGGGGGTCCTGGAAGACGACGCCCCACCGGTAGTCCGGGCCCGTCACCCGGTCGCCGTCGATCTCGACGCGGCCGCCGGTCGGCTCTTCGAGTCCCGCGAGCAGGTGCAGGAGGGTCGTCTTGCCGCAGCCGGACGGGCCGAGCAGACAGCAGACCTCGCCGGGGTCGACCGCGAGGTCGAGCCCGTCGAAGACGAGGGTCTCGTCGTACCGCTTCGTGAGGTCGCTGGCGACGACCGGCGCCGCGCCGGTCGTTCGACGGCCGTCGGCGTCGGCGCCGACCGCGGACGCGGATTCGGGCCGGACGGCGGACTCCTCGTCGCCGTCGTCGGTCGCCGCCGCGCGGGACTCGAGGGACATCGATCAGTCCGCCGTCGCCTCGGGCTCGTCCTCTTCGGACGCCGCCTCGTCGTCCGGGATGACGCCCTCGTCATCGAGCTCTTCCGCGGTCCCGATGTCAGCGTCGTCGGGGACGAACCCCTTCTCGCGCATCCAGTCCGTGGTCGCGCCGATCCGGTCCTCGTCGGGGGCGCGCACGGGGAGGAACTCGCGGAGCTCGAACTCCTCGCGGAGCCGGTCGAAGTTCACGTCGTCGAAGGCCGCCTTGTCGGCCGCCTCGTCTTCCAGCAGCCCGACGTACCGGTCGGTGTACCCGTCGAGGTCGTCGTTGATGTCGGCGACCGCGCGGTTCAGCGCCGCGAGGAACCCCTCCAGCTTCTCCGGCTCGGGCTGCTCGCGCGTGGTGATGGCGGCGCGGCACGGGCCGTCGAACACCTCCTTCAGCTCCTCGTCGTAGCGGCCGAGCGTGACGAACGGCTCCAGCACCGCGATGGAGTCGACCTCGCCCTCTTTCACCGCGTCGAAGCGCTCCTCCGCCTCGCCGACGTGTTCGAGGACTACCTCGTCGTCCTCGAACCCCTCGTTCTCCAGCATCTCGCGCATCGAGTAGAAAGAGGTGGCGTACTTGTTGATCCCGACGGAGCGACCGCGCAGGTCGTCGATGGTCTCGGCGTCGTCGTCGGCGTCAACGAACACGACGCGGTCCCACTCGCTGTAGGAGCCGACGATGTCGCGGTCGGTCTCGGAGACCTCTTGGACCGCGTTCCACTCGCAGACGCCGTGGGTGCCGCCGTCCTCGTCCATGTCGTCCCACCAGTCGGCGTCGAAGGCGTTCTCGCCCTCGAAGTCCTGCGTCCCGGGCGCGAAGTACGAGAGGTCGGCGTCGACGCCCTCGTCCTCGAAGTACCCGTTCTCTTCCGCGACGTCTTGCACCAGTCTCCACGTGAAGTATTCGTGGGAGACATTGAGATCTGACATCGAATGCTTCTTAGTTTTATTGTAAGGTATAGCTCCGGAAACCGACAAGGATGAGCGGTGCAACCGGCTTCGCGCAAATGTTGCGGCGGCCGAACGGGTTCGGTCGGCGGTTCGGCGGAAACGGGATCGTCGATCGGCTCAAAACGCCGTCTCACGGGCGTTTTCGGCCGAGTGAGCGAACGGTTCGCATCCGAGATAGCAACAATACTTGTTCGTTTCTCCGTCGCCGTCGGGATGTCTGCGCCTCAGGCCCGCTCTATCCGCTCCAGCAGCGTCGCCGTCGCGTCGGCGTCGAACGCCATCGGCCGTCGCCACCACGGCCCCTTCCCCGAGTCGCTGGACAGCGCCGTGACGAGGCGGTTCGCGTCCGCGCCCGCCTCGGGGTCGCTCAGGGGGACGACGCGCTCGAAGCGGCCCGACGCCGCCGGGTCGCCGGCGACGACGACCCGCGCGTCGAACGGGTCGCGCTTCAGGTGGGCGTTGGTCGGCGCGAGCGCGGCCGCCGACTCGCGGTCGACCGCGGCGTCGCCGGTCCCGCCCCCCGTCTCGGAGCGGTCGCCGTCACCGACCGCGAGCACCCGCTCGACGCGGATACCGGCGAACAGGTACGCGCCCCAGTCGGGGGCGAGGTCGGCGTCGGGCGCGGGGTCGCCGTCGACCGCCGCGTCGGCCGACGCCCCGCCCGGCCCCGGCCAGCCGTGCGGCCGAAGCGACAGCGTCGCGTAGAACAGCAGCCAGTCGCCCGGGGCGAGGCCGGCGATCCGGCCGGCCTTCACGCCGTGGGGGTCGCCGTACGTCGCGCGGTCGCGGCCGTGGACGCCGGGGAGTTCCGGATCCAAGTGGACCGGCGTCGCGTGCAAGTCGGAGGGCACCGCGAAGGGGAGGTCGAGGTCGGCGTACGTCGGAAGCGGCTCGTCGACCGGGAATCGCTCGCGCGGGAGCGTCGCCGCCGACTCGGGGATCGGCACGTACGCGAACGACCCGTCCGGGTAGACGGGCCCGCGGAAACCGGGCTGGTTCGTGTTGGCGGCGACGTTGACGGCGACGGCGCGTGGGTCGCGCATTAAAAAGGGGAGTCCGGACGGGTCACTCCGCCGCGGCGGCGGGCGCGTCGTGGTCGATCTCGGTGCCGAGCAGGTCGAGGAACCCCGCGATCCACTCCGGGTGGTCGGGCCACGCCTGCCCGGTGACGAGGTTCCCGTCCGTCGTCACGCCGTCGACCCACGAGCAGCCGGCGGCCTCGACCTCGGGCCTGACCGCGGGGTAGGCGGTGATCTCGTAGCCGTCGAGCACGCCCGCGGCCGCGAGGATCTGCGGGCCGTGGCAGATCGACGCGACGGGCTTGTCGGCCTCGAAGAAGTGGCGCACCGCGTCGAGCACCTCGTCGTAGCCGCGCAGGTACTCGGGCGCGCGCCCGCCGGGGACGACCAGCGCGTCGTAGTCGGTCGGGTCGACGTCGTCGAACCCGTGAGTGAGTTCGAAGTCGTGCCCCCGGGTCTCCAGGTACGTCTGATCGCCGCGGAAGTCGTGGATCGCGGTCTTGACGCTGTCTCCGCCCTCCTTCTCCGGGCAGACGGCGTGGACTTCGTGGCCCACCGCCTGCAGCGCCTGGAACGGGACCATGATCTCGTAGTCCTCTCCGAAGTCGCCGACGATCATCAGAATCCGTTGTCCTGTCATGTGTGCAACACCACTCGGATATACGCGCTGCTGTCAAATAACGGTACTGGCGAGCGATGACATACCACGCCGACACCGTGTGACCGACCGCTACCCGCTCGACGGCTATTGATAACTCAATCGC
Organism: Halorubrum sp. Ea8; assembly: GCF_002252925.1. Classification (NCBI taxonomy): domain Archaea; kingdom Methanobacteriati; phylum Methanobacteriota; class Halobacteria; order Halobacteriales; family Haloferacaceae; genus Halorubrum; species Halorubrum sp. Ea8. The sequence goes on along the minus strand of NZ_NHPF01000097.1, from coordinate 50,129 downwards.
ACGGCTCAATCGCACGGCGCGGCGGCGCGTGCCTGTGCGCGGCCGCCCGCGGCGGCCGCGAACAGCACCGCGCGAGGGACGCGGCGACCGAAGGGAGCCGCGAGGCTGGGGAGGCGTGAGGTGCGGTTGTTGTGTTGGGCGGGGCTTTGGAGGTGTTCGCTATCTCTCCGGCAGCAACGGGGTATATCCGAGCGGCCGGGGCGTTGGAGGCGCTCCACAGCGGGCGTCGATCAGTTATTTACGATTGATCGACCGGAGCGGTCGAACCGCGACGCACCGGTAGTCGGTCCTACTTCGGCGGCCGCAGGTCCCGCTGGAACTCGTCGAACTGGTCGAGGTCGTCGGGGAGGTCGTACTCGATCTCGCGCTCGTCCTGGTTGTCGGGGAGCCGTCCGTCCTCCAGGTCGGCGGCGGCCTCCTCCCAGCCCGGTTTCACGCGGACGCTGCGGGCGGGCGAGCCGACGACGACGTGGTGGGCCGGGACGTCGCCCTGCACGACCGAGCGCGCGCCGACGACGCTGTTCTCGCCGATCCGACAACCGGCGCGCACCATCGCGTCGTAGGTGACGCGGGCGTCCTCCTCGACGATCGTGTGGAAGTTGCGGACCTCGGTCTGATCGACGAGGTCGTGGTCGTGGCTGTAGAGGTGGACGCCGTCGGAGACCGACGCGCGGTCGCCGATCGTCAGCTTCCCCCGGTCGTCGAGGTGCACGTCGTCGTGGATCACGACGTTGTCGCCGACCTCGATGTTGTGGCCGTACGTGACGGAGATCCCCTTGAAAAAGCGGCAGTCGTCCCCGCACTCGGCGAACAGGTGGTTTCCGAGCATCTGGCGGAACCGGAGCGCGAACTCGACGTTGTCCGCCATCGGCGTCGCGTCGAACTGGCGCCAGAGCCACTGGAGGTGCTTCGAGCGCTGGAAGCGGTCCTCGTCCTTCTCGGCGTAGTACTCCGACTCCAGCGTCGCGTTGCACGGGTCGTACCCCTGCAGGCGGACGCGCTCGGCCCGCGACACCGACTCCCCGTCCTGCCACGCCTCCCAGCGCTCGCGGTCGCCGTGGAGGTCGATCAGGACGTCGCGAACGACGTTACAGGTGTCCTCGTCCGAGGAGAGCCGCTCGTCCACCTCGTCGATTAACCCTCGGACCCCGGCCTCTGCGCCGTCGGGGAGGGACACGTGTCGCTTTGTCATCGGGCCACCTTCGTCGCCGTGCTTCAAAGGGATTCGGTTGTGCGGCGGGCGCGCTTCAGCGACCGACGGTCGTGGCGCCCGCGCGCCGGCGATCGTGAGCAACAGGGCGATTCTCGGGACCGGAACTCGCGAGAGGCGACGTATCGGCGGCGAAGAGCCGTCCGAGATCATGTATTTTCAACATAATTATTGATTCAACAACACTTTTGAGACGGTTCGCTGTACTGATACGCGGTACCACATGCCAGAAGTAAAATTCGAGGTCGACGTCGACAGCCCGCCGGACGAGCAGCCGACGGCCAAGCCGTTCAACCGATGGCACCCCGACATCCCGGCCGTCGTGGAGGCGGAGCCGGGGGAGACGATTCGGCTCGAAGCGCTGGACTGGACGGGCGGACAGATATCGGACAACGACGACCCGAACGAGGTCAGGGACGTGGACCTGACGCAGGTGCATTACCTCGCCGGCCCGGTCCGCGTCGAGGGGGCTGAGCCCGGCGACCTGTTGAAAGTCGAGTTCCACGACATGGGACCGCTGAACGACCGCTCCGAGTTCGGCTTCACCGGGACCTTCTCCCAGCAGAACGGGGGCGGCTTCCTCACCGACCACTTCCCGGACGCCGCGAAGTCGATCTGGGAGATCAACGGGTACACCGTCTCCTCGCGGCACGTCCCCGACGTCCGCTACGAGGGGAAGATCCATCCGGGGCTCGCGGGCTGTGCGCCGAGCCAAGAGCTCCTCGAGGAGTGGAACGAACGGGAGCAGGAGCTGATCGACAAACACGAGGCGGACCCGAGCTCGATCCCGAATCACCCGACCGGAGAGGCGGAGCCGGGCGTCGCGAACCCGCCGACCACGGAGGGCGCACAGATGGGCGAGATGGACCCGGAGGAGGCGGAGGCGGCGGCCGAGGAGGCCGCGAGGACCGTACCGCCGCGCGAACACGGCGGGAACCACGACATCAAGGACCTCTCCATCGGCTCGACGGTGTACTTCCCCGTCTACGTCGAGGGGGCGAACTTCGCGCTGGGAGACTTCCACGCCTCGCAGGGCGACGGGGAGATCACGTTCTGCGGCGCGATCGAGATGGCGGCGTACGCGGACGTGGAGTTCGACCTGATCAAAGACGGGATGGAGAAACACGGCGTCGACCACCCGATCTTCGAACCCGGCCACCGCGGCCCCAACTTCGAGGACTACGTCACGTTCTGCGGCTACTCCGTGACCGAGGACGGCGAGCAGCGCTACATCGACTCGCACACCGCCTACCGCCGGGCGTGTCTGCAAGCCATCGACTACCTCAAGAAGTTCGGCTACACGGGTCAGCAGGCGCTCCATATCCTCGGGACGGTCCCCGCCGAGGGGCGCCAGAGCGGCGTCGTCGACGTTCCGAACGCGTGCTCGACGCTGGCGGTCCCGAAGGGCGTCTTCGAGTTCGACGTCTCCCCCGGTAACCTCGACAATCGGGCGGACCGCGGCGACCTCCTCGTCACCGACGACCCGCTCGAGTGAGCGAGACGATACGAGATGACGTTCACGACCGAAGCGACGGCGGGAGCGAGCACCGAAAGGGGACCCGACGATCCGCTCGGGCCCGGGAAGGCGATCGCGGCGACGCTCCGGAGCACGCTCGGCCCGAACGGGCTGGACAAGATGGTGATCGACCGGAGCGGAAGCGTCGTCGTGACGAACACCGGCGCGACCGTCCTCGACGGGCTGGAGATCGACGCCCCGATCGGCCGCGTGATACGGGACGCGGTTCAGGCGCACGCGCGGCACGTCGGCGACGGGACCACTACGACGGCCCTGCTCGTCGGCGCGCTCCTCGGCGCGGCCGACGGACTCGCCGATCAGGGCCTCCACCCGACCTCGATCGTGGACGGCTACGCCGGCGCGGCCTCGCACGCCCGCGACGCGCTCCGCGAGCTCAGCGTGCCGGTCGAGCCGGGCGACGAGCGGCTCCGAGAGGTCGCGTCGACGGCGGTCACGGGCCGCTGGGACGCGGCGTCTGCCCGGCGGTTCGCCGACATCACGGTGGACGCGCTGCGCGCGGTCGACTGCGACCCCGCCCGGCTCACGGTCCACGCGTATCCCGGCGGCGAACTGGCCGACTCGAAGCGGGTGAACGGGATCCTCGTCGATGTCGACGGCTCGTCGACGACGGTCGGCGAGTCCGGGGGCGGCGGCCGCCGAGCGCTCGCGGACCCGACGATCGCGCTCATCGACGGCGAGGTGGCCGTTCCCGCCGCCGAGGCGTCGGGACGGGTGACCGTTGAGAGCCCCGACGACCTCGCGGCCGTCAGGGAGCACGAACGGGCGAGCAGAAGCGGGCTGGTTCGGTCGGTCACGGACCGCGATGTCGACGTGCTCGTGTGTCAGAAGTCGATCGACCACGGGGCGAAGACCGAACTCGCGCGCGCCGGCGTGCTCCCCGTCGAGCGCACCAGACGGGACGAGTTCGACGCGATCGCTCGCGCCGCGAACGCGACCGCAGTGACCGCGGTCGCGGACCTCGACCGGGACGCGCTCGGGGCGGTCGGTTCGGTCCGCTGTCGGTCGGTCGGCGGCGGCGCCGTGATCGAGCTCTCGGGCCTCCCGGGCGAGTCGCACGAGTCGCTCCTCCTACGCGGCGGGACGCCGCACGTCGCCGAGGAGACGAAGCGGATCGTCGAGGACTGCCTCGCGGTCGCGCGTCACGCCGCTCGCGGCGGCGGCGCGGTTCCGGGCGGCGGCGCAGCCATGATGGCCGTCTCCCGCGCCGTGGCCGACCGCGCGTCGGGCGTCGACGATCGGTCGGCGCTCGCGGTGGAGGCGTTCGCGGACGCGGTGACCGTGATCCCGCGAACGCTCGCGAGGAACGCGGGCACGGACCCGATCGACGCATTGGTCGCGCTCCGCAACCGTCACCGCGACGGGGAGACGGCCGCCGGCGTCGCCCGCTCCGGCGCGGTCCGCGACATGTTCGACGCGGGCGCGGTCGAGCCGGTCGCGGTCCCCGCGCGCTGCCTCGAGACCGCGGTCCGGACCGCGGGGCTCGTGCTGCGCGTCGACGAGACGCTGGACGGGGAGGCGATCGAGGGGCACGGGGACGACGGCGACGGACGCGGTCATCCCGGGGACGACCGTCACGGCCACGGGAGCGACGGCGAAGGTGAAAGCGACGGTCACGCCGGCGGCTACCCGTGGGCGCTGAGCCACTGATCGGGCCGTCCGCCTCCGGCGGTCGCTTATGAATCGGCGCCGCAGTCCCGCGGCGTGGGGGAGACCGCACCCGCTAAGTGTCCCGATCCCCAAATCGGGGTATGCAACAGCGCGAACTCGGGAACTCGGGCGTCGAGGTCTCGGAGATCGGCTTCGGCGCGTGGGTCGTCGGCACCGACTGGTGGGGCGACCGCTCGGACGAACAGGCGGTCGAGATGGTCGAGGAGGCCCTCGACGCGGGCGTCACCTACGTCGACACCGGCGACGTGTACGGCCACGGCGACAGCGAGGCGATCATCGGGAAAGCGATCGACGGCCGCCGCGACGAGGTGACGCTGTCGACGAAGATCGGCTACGACTTCTACGACAACCCGCAGGCCGGCCACGGCGAGCTCCCGAAGGAGCTGAACGAGGAGTACCTCACCGAGGCGTTCGAGGCCTCGTTGGACCGACTCGACACCGACTACGTCGACGTGCTCCAGCTTCACAACGCCAACGTCGACGAGGTGACCCCAGAGGTGCGCGACCTCCTCCGCGAGTGGAAGGCCGAGGGGCGCGTCCGCGCGCTCGGCTGGGCGCTCGGCCCCTCGATCGGCTGGCTCGCCGAGGGCGACGCCGCCGTCGAGTACGAGGAGTTCGACGCGGTCCAGACCGTGTTCAACCTCTTCGAGCAGGAGCCCGGGCGCCACTTCGTCGATACCATCCGCGAGACGGGCTCGGACACCTCCGTGATCGCCCGCGTCCCGCACTCCTCCGGCCTGCTCAACGAGCAGGTGACGCCCGACACCGTCCTCGAAGACGGCGACCACCGCTCGCACCGCCCGAAGGAGTGGTACGAGACCGGCTGGGAGAAGGTCGAGGCGATCCGCTTCCTCGAGGACCCGGACGGCGTCGAGGGGACCCGCACGATGGCGCAGGCCGCGATCCGCTGGCTGCTCGCCCACGACGAGGTCGCGTCCGTCACGCCAACGTTCCGCGACGGCGACGACATCGCCGAGTGGAGCGCCGCCGCCGACGTGCCGCCGATCTCCGACGCGGAGTACGACCGGTTGGACGAGCTGTACGCCCGCAACTTCGACGTCGACCGCGACGACGGGATGGACGTCCTCCGCACCTCCGTCGACGGCGAGGACATCGAGGCGGCCGGCCTCGACAAGCGCGCCGCTTCGTACTGACGCCAACGCGTCCCGACGACTCGGTCCCGCGGGGCGTCGCCGATTCTAACCCGCCCTTTTCGCGTCGAGACCGAAGGACTGCGAGCCGTCGACGGCGCTCGCGACCACTTTCACCGCGCTCCCGGCGGAACGGTGATCGCCCGCGGGCGAGAGCCGCGGCTCGGCGTGTCGAAGTGGTGGCTCGGTGAAAGTTTTTCATCACAAGGGGCTGAGAGGGGGTAACGGATCGTCATGGCCACCACATCCGAACTATCTCCCTGAGGCTAATAAACTGACCGTGATGCGAGTCGGTTTGAGTGCCACGGTGAGGTTCCAACCCACTATGTCGTAAGGTCACGCCGACGTCAAACCTCGACACATCTCTCGGATGACCGGCGGTCGGCTCTACAAGCTTGAGGTCGTCAGCGGGAAAGACACCACCGGCGAGTACGTCGACGGGAAGCAGCGCGAGACGTGGCTCCCCGTCGATGTCGAGACGACGATCAACCGCCACGTCTAGACCGAGGAGATCGCGCGCGATGAGCCCCTGTCGACGTGACGAAGCGCACCGTCCAGAACTGGGTCGGAAAGGCCACCGCCGGCGCACCCGGAGAGCGGGGGCTCCGACTACGAACGCGTGAGCACGCACGATTTCCCCGCTACAGAGCAAACCACCTCCTCGTCGAGGAACACGTCTTCCCGCGGATCGTAATGGCACTCGGCGGTGGAGCAGCTACGACGCGATCGAGCCGTACCTCGCGGCGCCGACCGAGAATAATATCACCGACTCGATATTTCTCGCTGAACTGCGTGAGAAACATCAGGTTGACAACACGACCTTTTTCATCGATGGTGCGCCATAGTTACAGGCGGCCTGTCATCGTCGCGGGCTCCGATTCCAACACGTCACAAATGGGAATCGGAACGCTGTCGAACGTGTCCCTCATGGGATAAAACGGCGAACAAACCAATTCTCAAAATACGTTTATCCATGTCGAACCGAGTACTGCTAAAAATTGGCTTCAAGCGCTCGCATTCGCATGGAATCAGCTTATCTAAACGCTATCCGTTCGACACAGATGAAATCGACGAACAAGAACTGTATGAGGCCATCCGCGGGACTTATAAAGGATATGAACGAAAGAACTGACATTTTCAATACCCCAAGAGGACGACGACTAATCCGACAACTCTTTCCGAGCGAATTTTACCGGCCAACTCAGCTTTGCACGTTGGTCGAAGAAGTCCGTGTTCGGCATCACCCAATCCACCATCCCCTATATCACACTCTTAGTTCAACGCGCAAAGTTGAGCGTTTTATCAGATTTTCTACAGTTCATAATGACTTTTAAATTTTTCTTGCGGGCACTCCACCTACAGTGCTCCCATCAGGCACATCATTCAAGACCACTGCATTTGCCCCTACTACTGCATCCTCTCCGATTCTAACATCGCCAAGTACCACTGCTCCAGAGTATATTTCAGCACCGTCGCATATCGTTGGGGCATCACCATCTTTCACTCCTATTGTCACGTTTTGATATATACTTACATTGTGCCCTATCTCTGCACGTTTTGGAATTATAATACCTACGGGATGAGGAATGTGTGTCGAAATTGGTAACTGAGGATGCCAAATATCACAGGCAAGCCGTAATCTAGGTTCTCTGAATCTGACAACATTTAAAAGATTGAAGTAAACCAACAGAGCTCGAATAGCTGATTTCATCCCTGATTTACACCATATTTCAAGAAAAGATTTTATTTTCAAATCCATGGTAATTTATCGTTGAGATTTGTTCCTGAAAGATGAGTTGAACTCACCGATGACATGGTTTATATGTAAAATTTATGTTTTTTCTGGACACCTCATGCATCCTTTCTGTTTTATTGAGTGTATCAACGGCTTCTCAATATATATGAACTGCTGAACTCTGGCCGATATTCAATATGTGAATCCTAATTAATACCTCGGCGTGAGAAACCTATGAGAGTCAGCGCTTTCACCCGCTCGACGCCTTCGGTTTGTCCCTGAGGGACCGACCGCTCAGTCAGGCGATCCGAGTGTGATCCATAATCCGAGATTGCGATTTTATCCGAATACGTAGGACTAATTAAGATTCCGCGAAGAGATTCGTCGTCTCACTTCTCGAAGGACACGTTCGACGGTATTTCGATGTCCGTGGCGAGTGATTTAAAGTCGGAGCGAAGTTCGTGAGGGTGCAGCTGTGAGATGTCCGCCAGGATTAACGAGAAATAGCGCATCCTCAGCGTGGTGTTACTCATTAAGATCGGAGAATCATCAGCGTGAATTGCTGGTCCTGGACAGAAAATATGTCAACATGACGGAATTCGTTTGTACAAAGATCTACGACGGCATACAGCCAGAATCGGTCTGAGCCGATCTGAATCGCACTCTTATCGACAGCAACGCGATTCGGGTTCATACCGTCAACTGGCTGTAGTTCGGCCTTTTGAATCCAATTGTGAATTGGGTTCGACTCCGCTCGACACCCAACTTTTCAAGATACTGTTTGGTATTCGAAAGTGATAGTTCAGCAAAATAAATTTGAATGCCGGTTTCAATAGTCTCGTGGGGTGTCCGCTCACGCTCCACAAACTCCAAGTCGATTCAATCAGTAGAGCAGCTGAGGCGGTTGGATTCGGACATAGACCATTCGAAACACCGACCGCCTTTTGTTAAGCTAACATCGCCTGTTGATTCTCTGCTTCAGTTTTATTTGCCGAATTACCCCGCCGCTTCACCGCGATTCTCTATAGCCATTGCCATCTAAAACTATGTATTACAATGACTGCCAGTACGCAAAAATTGCTTGAGCCACTACGTAGAGATCACTATGATTCCTATTCGTTTTGTTGTCATCTCATTTTCAACCGAATATATGATTTTCATTATACCGCATAATGCCTGTCGTTGTAAATCCTCACAGGCATATCCAATTCGATAAGTTGAAAATGACATAATAACTCACTCGGTAAATTACACGGCTAGATCGGGACGAGTTGCAGTGTATTTGTCCCGGGTGTCTGTCGGTTCGCTACTTGTATTGACCGATTCACACAGTCAACTTCTCCGAACCCCATGTGCAAGATACGCGCGTTGTATGCAACACGTACTGGGTTAATATCCCAGAGAGCGGTCAGAAGCAGCGTGCAAAATGTAGTAATTGAACTCAACAAGACGGCTTCTCTTATTTCGCGCCAAATCACATGAATCACCCGCTCGTTGAACGTGCGAACTGATCGTAATATACCCTACCCGTTATAAATGATGTTCCGGGCATGGTACAAGATACAGGTCCCTTATCTATTAATATTCGTACAGAAGCTCACTAATAATATTTCTGTGGGTCAACTTCATTAATACGGGGCAACAAATCGTTTATTATGATTAGAGTGATTGTAACATGGAACTAGCAAGAAATTCAAGCAATTGATGAAGGCGATTTTGAATCTACCGTAGTACGTGTAATCGATGAATTTTTACATGAAGTCGACGAACGCAGCGGTGTTACCGTCAACTGTCGAACTCCAACAAGAGACCACGATTCAGTACATACGGTTAATCACGAACCATTGGCTCATCTCGATCGGAGCAGGTGTTCTATCGATATAGTTGGCGAATAATAAGCAGGAGGAATATAAGATCGATTTGAAACCTTCTGGTTTCGATCTCGAAACCATATCCACGAGAAATATAGAGTAATTAACCTATTTACATTTGCGACCGGAAAGTATCGCAGCTGATGTGGAAAATCAAGAGATGTTTCGCTCTAACATCCCAGAATATGTTAAGAAACAAATTATTGAGTCAATCCACGTTTATCGTACCACTGGATATGATCCGATATTTCACAAAAAACATACTATCAGTAAGTTGGTAGCCGGGGGGTTCCAGCGGTTCGCCGTTCACCTGTGTTGAACGATCCGACCAGCTCGTTTCTGAGGAGCTTCTATGCGAGATACGTGCCTTACATCTTTCACGCCGCTCAGAACATTATTTCGAACTGGCAGGAATTCAAGCGGATAATTCACTGCTGCCATCCGCCGACTATTCCATTCGACACGGTGTCTGAAAGATGGATTTTAGCAAATCCCCCAATATCTATTAGTAGAAATCGACTTCCAGTGGGGGTAACACGTCGTCACAGCCACCACGACTGACAGTATCCCGTTGAGGGGTATAAAATGACCGTGATGGCGTTCGAAGCGAGACTCGGTGTGGACTCCCTTTCGGTGAACGTTCATATGAAAGATAGCGTGTAATGTTCGCATAACTGGTATTAGATTCGATAGGACGGTGCCTCGGGAGAGCACTGAATTTAAAAATTTGACACCGACCGGGAATGGGATGGACTGTGAAGTATCGCCCGTCGAGATCAATCCTAAACGGTTCTACGGAGTATTCGTCGTCTGTGGGACCATCAACTGTATTCCGAAACGAGACGATCATTTTCCGAGTTACCTCAAAAGATGGTTTTTGCCCTCGACTCCTGGATTAAAAATATAATAATCATACACATACAATATAAATATAAATGTATTTTAATATAATAATTATACGTCTCAACGCAGCGTCAACAGGAAAATGAGCGAAATCGAGAGTTCCGCGCTGTAGTGGACCACGAGTTTCGCTACGTCGCGTGTAAAATCGAATCCGTCAAGCGCTGCGAGCACAGTCGTGACGGCCCTGTGTTGGGCCGGGCGAAGCGTACGGCTTCTGCGCGGCGGTGTGTGCGTGACTCACCGGTCGTTTGGTCGCCGACGAGAACCCGACCGCATCGCGCCGCCCATCCGAGACAGCGTTGATGACGTCGTCTACGCACACAGTCCAGCGTCGCCGTCGGTAGCGAGCGCGAGCACGTACCCGAGGTAGTCGACAGAGGCGGACCGGTAGTCTCCATTTTGGGAGCCTTTGTTTCCGAGCACCCGGTCGAGAGCACCGTAACCGAACCCGCGCACCTCTCAGTATCCGTCGTGAGTACAGCGGGGACGTGGCGTCTAATCACGCATTTCAAAAATAGCTAATGCCTGTTACGCGGCCTTCAGCGCGGTGGTCATCCGGTCGTCGGTGATGCCGGCGGAAAGGCCGCACCGATCCGAGCAAAAACCGTCGCGATGAGCCTACTCGTCGCCGTCGCCGAACTGCGCGTCGTACGCGCTCTGGATCTCTATCTTCGTCTGGCGGCTGATGTCTTCGTAGTCGAACTCCACCCCGTATCGGTCCTGGGTGATCTCGTCGCGGGTTCTGATCTCGCCGGGAGCCACGTCGTCGGGGAACGGCTGCCGGTTATAGACTGCCTGCACCTCACCGGTCGTTTCGATGCTGAGATCCGCGAAGTCGACGTCGTACATCGTTCGACTGATGTCGTCGCGGCTGTGAGCCGGGTCAGACGGGAGCGACCCGAACTGCGCGTCGTACGCGTTCTGCACCTCGATCGCGGCGTCGCGATCCAGCTCGGAGAACGACGCGTTGTATCGGGCGTCGCTTATCTCGTCGCGGGTGTCGACCTCGGCGGGATCGGCGTCGCCGGGGAACGGCTGCCGGTTGTAGATCGCCTGCACTTCGCCGACCGTTTTGCTAACGAGGTCCTCGAAGGCGACGCCGTACTTCGCTCGGCTGATCTCGTCGCGAGAGGTCGGTCCGCCGTCGTCGGACGCGTCTCCGTCGCCGGTCGACGCAGACCCGCCGGAGTAGTCGCTCTCAGACGTGATCGTGGCGCCGGTCACTGTCGTTACGTTGTACCGGGTGCCGTTCTCGTTCGCGAGCGCGTCGACGCGCAGTCCGAGGTCGGTCGTGCCGACGGCGTGTCCCTCGATCGCGAGCGTCGCGACGGTGACGCTCCCGTTGTCGTCGGTGTCCGCGGGCACCGCCGTCACGTTGGCCGCGGCGCCGTCCTCGACGAAGACGACCTCGGTCGTCGCGTCGGACGCGCCGCCCCGCGCGGTGACGTCCGCCACCGTGGCGTAGGTGACGTCCTCCACGTCGACGGTGAACTCGTAGGCCCCGACGCCGCCGGACGCGTTCCCGACGACCACGTCGTACGTCGTCGTCTCGCCGGGGTCGACCGTTTCGCCGGTGACCTCCGGTTCGTCGGCGTCGACCGGAACCCCGCTCGGGAGGAGTCGCACGGCGGTCTCGGGACCGGGATCCGACCGCGCGGCCGCCTCCACGTCGACGACCCCGGTCACGGAGTCGTTCTCGGTGGAGACGCCGTGGCGGTGCGATCCGGGGTCGACGTCGGTCACGTTCACGCCGCTGAACGTGACGGTCTCCCTGTCGTGACCCGCGAGCGTCACCTCTCGGGTGGCCACCACCCTGTCGGCTTCGAAGGGCTCGTCGGAATCAACCGTTTCGTCGGCGGCGGCCGTTCCGTTGCCGGTGGCCGTTTCGTTGCCGGTGGCCGTTCCGTTGCCGGTGGCCGTTCCGTTTCCGACGACCGCTTCGCTGTCGGCGAGATCGAGTTCGTACCGGACCGTCTGGGTCGCCTCCAGGTCGCCGTCGTTGGTGACCGACACGGAGACGTTGAACGGCTCCCCCTGCGTCACGTTGTGAGACGCGTTCAGCCTCGACACCCGGAACTCCGCCGGGTCCGGGTTCGGTTCGACCGCGATCGCGGCGCCGCCCACGTCGGTGACGTTGTACGAGTCCCCGGCGTCGGTGTCGAGCCCGTCGACACGCAGCCCGACGTCGCTGGTTCCGGGGGCGTCGCCGCCGACCGTCACGGTCGCGACGACGACGACACTCTCCCCGTCGGCCGCGTCCGTCGGTGCGGCCGTCAGGTTGGCCGACGAGCCGTCGGGGGCTATCGAGACCCCGGCCGCCTCGTCGGACTGGTTCCCGCGCAGAGTGACCTCCCTTATCGAGGCCACGCTCGGGTCGTCGACGCTGACGACGGCGACGTGGTCGCCGACGCCGCCGGACGCGTTCGCGACGACCACGTCGTACGTCGCCGTCTCGCCCACGCGGACCGTCGCGTCGCTCGGTCCGAGGTGAACCGCGGTTTCGGGAGCCGGCGTCGGTTCCTGCTGTTGAGCGAACGGGACGTCGAAGCCGCCGGTGGGTCCGACGCCAGCGACGGCCCCGCCGATGCCGCCGATGCCGACCACCGCGATCGCCGCGAGGACGACGACGCTCTTCGCGTTGAGCGTCGCGGAGAGGGAGCCGATGCTCATCGGCTCGACACCTCGTTGAACAGCTTCCGGACATCGACGACGTCCACGGCGCCGTCGTCGCTGAAGTCGAACGCGTCCGGGTGGCTCCGGATCAGCTCGTCGTCCCGGTTCGCGAACATGGCTTCCACGTCGTCGCCGTCGACGTCGCCGTCGCCGTCGACGTCCTCGTAGCGACCGTCCCCGTCCGGGTCGGTCGGCTGACTCTCGAAGTCGCCTATCGCCTGTCCCCCGAAACAGACGGGGTCGCCGCCGCGGACGGGCTCGACCGACCACGGGACGAACTCGACGTCGCCGTCGACCTCGTCTCCCGCCGGGGCCGCCGCCGGGGTCTCCGCCGCGACGGGCCCGGTCGGGTCGCCCCAGAAGTTACACGACGCGACCGCGGTCTGCGCCGACGCGTTCCGAACGCCGAACTCCTCGTTGCCCTCGATGTCGTTCCCGGTGAACTCGTACTCGGGCGTCGAATCGCCGAAGCCGTCGGCGACGCCCGATAGCAGGATCCCGGTCCGGTTGCCGACGATCGCGTTTCCGCTGACGGCTCCGCCGCTGGAGGTGAACTCGATCCCCGGACCGTCGTTGTCCCGGATCTCGTTCCCGACGACGGTGGCGTCGCCGAGGTCCCCCGGCGCGACGAGGCCGATCAGTCGCAGGCCGAACCCGTCGTTGTCGGCGACGGTGTTGTCGACGAACGTCCCCGCGCCGGTGGCGACGCCGGCGCCGTTGTCTCGCACCGTGCTGCGCTTCAGCTCCGTGACGTGCCCCGAGTTGGTGGACACTGCCGCATCCGTGTTTCCGCTCAGCGTGGTCTCCGTTATCGATAGCCGGGTGCCCTCAGTGGTGCCGATACCAATTTTGTTTCCGCTGATGACAGAGTTGCGGACCGTGATCCGCCTCTCCGGCCCGCCGCGGACCCCGACGGCGTTGTCCGTGATGGAGACGTCCGCGAGCGTTATCTCGCCGTCCGCGAACGCGAGGGACGCGCCCGCGGCGAAGTTCGCTATCCGCAGGTCTCTGACGACGGCCCCCTCGTCGCGGCCGAGGTCGAACGCGATACCGATCCCCGAGCCGTCGCCGGAGATCGCGTGTCCGTTCCCGTCCAGCGTGACGCCGGGACCGAGAGTGAGACAGTCGCCCTCCGCGTCGAGGTCGTCGACGAGGACGTACTCGCCCGGTTCGGTCAGCGACGTGCACCGATTGATCTCCGTCGGTTCGGCGGCCGTCGTGGGGGCTCCGGAGAGCCCGATCGCCGCCCCCCCAACCACGAGACCGCCTCTCTGAAGTGCTGTTCGGCGCGATATCTTCTCGTCTGGGCCACCGTCGGTCATGACGGAGTATCGGGGGGTAGCCCGAATTGTTATTAGCTAGCTTATAAAAATAAGAGAGATTATAACGATATCTCGGGGGAACGAACGGGACCGCAATCGCGGTACTGCACCGCGCCGATCTCGGGGACGCCGACGTCGGGTCCCTCTCACCGCCCGCCACGTCGCGGATGGCGCCCCGCTCGATGAACTACCCCGGGGAACCGCGACGACAGGCCCGGGGAGGGCGTCGTCTCGTGCCGGTGCCGCGGGCACCTCTTCTCGCGCCGGTCTCACGCGCATCGCGTCGGTCCCGTCGTCCGGTCGGCTCGAACTGAACCGATAGCCGAGGGGAGGACGGCGATACGGGTCGTCGCCGGCGACGGCACCTCCGACAGTTTTGTCAGAAAATAATGATTTCCGAATGACTATTACGGTGGAACGGTATGTGTTTAGTGATGATTAAAGGGGTAGAGGGAAGCCAAATCAACGAATCCGCCGAAACCGGGGACGGCCAGCGGTTGACGACGACCGACGTGTTCGACGTTCTCAAGAACGACCGGCGGCGGGCGGTCATGCGGTACCTCCACGAGCACGGCGGATCCGCGGAGCTCTCCGACGTCGCCGAACACGTCGCCGCGCGCGAAAACGACACCGCCGTTCGACAGCTCACCTCGCAGGAGCGGAAGCGCGTTCGCATCGCCCTCTATCAGTGTCACCTCCCGCGGATGGACGCGCTCGGGGTGGTCGACTTCGACAACGACCGCGGGACGGTCGCGCTTCGGGACGCCGCGTCGCAGTTTCAGGTGTACCTGGAGTTGGATCCCGAGGCCGACCGGAACGCGGCCGCGTCGGAGCGGACCGCGTTCCTGCTCGCCGTGGGTATCGCGGCGGTCGTCACGGCCGGAGCGCTCGGGCTCGGAGTGCTCTCGGCGGTGCCTCCGGCCGGATGGACGATGGTGAGCGTCCTCGCGCTCGTCGGGATCGCCGGTCGGCAGTGGCGGGCCTGAACGGGGGTTCCGGATCCGCGGTCTTCCCGCCGCGTTAACGGAAGCATACCGGGAGCCGGCGAGCGACGGGACCGGCTCGAGAGCGGGCGTGGACCGAAATCCAGTGTTTACGTCTTTATAACAAAGCGAGGGTCCGGCGAAACGTGGACCATGCCTGATCCCCTTTTCGAGCTCACGAGCTTCCAACGGGATCTCCTCTACGTGATCGCGGGAGCCGAGAGACCGTCGGGACAAGAGATCAAAACGGAGCTACAGACGTCGATGGATGAAATCACCCACGGCCGGCTCTATCCGAACCTCGATACGCTGGTCGAGCGGGGGTACATCGAAAAGGGCGAGAGCGACCGTCGCACGAACTTCTACGAGCTGACGGAGAAGGGGATGGAGGGCCTCCGCGAACGCCGCCAGTGGGAGGGCCGCTACGTGGAGCTGTGATCGGTCGTCGACCGACGTCACCGGCCCCCGTCTCGGGGTGAAGCCGCCGCTATCGGTCGCGTAACCGGCGCCCGTACGCGTCGCGGCGGACGAGGAAGAGAGCGGTCAGTCGCCGGCGTCGACGTCGCCGAGAATCGTTCCGAGCAGCTTCCGCTCGGCGGTTCGGAGGTGGCGATTGAACGTCGGTTGGGTGATGTCCATCGCCGTCGCGACCTCCTCGCCGGTGCTCGCTCGCGGCCACTCGAAGTAGCCGCCGAGGTACGCCGTTTCGATCGCTTCCCGCTGCCTGTCAGTGAGTCCGTCGGAGAAGCCGGTCCGAGCGCCGGGACCGTCGCTCCCGGATCGGTCCCGACGGGAGCGGAGCTCGACGCGGTCGTACCGCTCCTCGAGGTGTTCGATTATCCGCCGCACGTCCACTGACCGCGGGAAGGTGGTCGTCAGTTCCACGCCGCCGGCGTCGGCGACCATCCGGCCGATACTCCCCCCGTGTGCGCTCACCCTGTCGGCCGCGGTGGCGCCGTTCACCGACGCCTCCAGGCGCCCGGTCGGTCCGCCGCCCATCTCGCGGATCGACTCCACGGCGCTCACCGACTCCGTCACGTCGGACCGGTCCCCGTCGCTGGTGAGGTACACCAGCGATCGACCGTCTCCCCGCGGGACGGTGCCCTCGACCCGGATCGGCTCCCCGAAGGCGGACGCGATCCGCGACAGGAGCGCGTCGGGGTCGTCGAGGCGCAGCTCCAGCTCCACGAGGGAGCCGGTTCGAAGCGACCGCCTGGTTTCCACGCTGCTGATGGCGTTCGCGACGTTGTCTCCGAGCTCGACGAGCAGGTCGCCGAACTCGTCGTCGAACACCGACCCCCGGTCGGCGTACACGGACAGGACGCCGTAACACAGGTCGTCGTACGAGAGCGGGACGCTGACGACCGAGCGGTATCCGCGCGCGAGCGCTCGCTCCCGCCAGCGCTCGCGCCTGAGCCCGTCCGACACGTCGGACACGCGGACGGGCTCGCCCGTCTCGACGGCTCGGACGCCCGGGAGCCCGGCGGTGTCGGCGGAGCGGTCGCCGCCGTCGGCCCCCGGAAGCGGAGCGTCCTCGCGCCGGAGCGCCTCGAGGAAGCCGTCGGACTCGCCCGCCCGCGCCATCGGGGTCGGATCGCCGCCGGATCGGTACGTCTCCCCGACCCAGACGAACTCGACGGAGTCGGCCTCGACGAGCGTGTCGCAGACGGCTGTCGCGATCTCGTCGAGGGTGTCCGCGTCGACGAGCTCGCCGTTGATCCGCCTGAGGAGGTCGTTGAGCCCGTCGAGACGCTCCAGTCGCTGTCGGTTCCGGGAGAGCTCGGTCTCGCGCTCGACGCTGTCGAGGGCCGCGACGGCGTTGGCGGCCAACAGGCCGACCGGCTCCTCGACGTTCCCCGCCGGCTCCGCGGAGCCGAAGTCGACGCGGAAGAGGCCGTGTCCGTCGAGCGTCGCGTACAGGGTGCGACCGGACGAGTCGTCGGGCTCGGTCGATCGCTCGACCACCCGCCCAGTCGGAGCGACCGCGTCCGCGTCGGTCGACGGGTCACCGCCGGAGGGGTCGTCCCCCGCGGCGTCGGCGACCCGCTGGAAGTGCGGGGAGGCGTCGCCGTCCGTCCGGACCGATCGGGCCGTGTCGATCGTCGTCTCGGCGGCGTCGGACCCGGCGGTGAACGCCTCCCAGACCGGGCTTCCCGGCCCGCACGCGTCGTGGTCGCCGCCGGACGCGGCGGCGGGGACCAGCCTCGCTTCGGTCCGGTCGAACGAGTACGTCACGACGGCGGCGTCGGGCCAGACCGAGGCGATCACGTCGACGATCGTCTCGAAGATCGATTCCCCGTCGTCGGCGCGGAGGAGCCGCCGGGCGGAGCGGCTCAGTTCGCGGAGGGCGCTCTCGTTCCGCCGGGTGTCGGTCACGTCCCTGATGACGCCGACGCGCCCGCGACGGCCGTCGTCGAACTCGACCGAGGAGAACTGCGTCTCGATCGGCAGCAGTTCTCCCGACGCCGTCCTTATCGACGACTCGATCATGCCGATGTCGGAGCCGTCGCCGCGGAGCATCGCGAGGATCTCCTCGGCCTTTTCGAGCGTCTCGCTCCCCGCGACCATCGACGCGTGCGACCCGACGAGCTCCTCGCGGTCGTACCCCGTCATCTCCGTGACCGCCTCGTTGACCGACGTGATGACGAACGCCTCGTTCAGCGTGTACACGCCGTCCTCCAGCGTCTCGAGGATGCGGTTCGACCGCCTGAGGTCGCGGCGCAGCTCGAAGTCCCGGGTGGCGTCGGAGACGAGCACGCCGACGCCGCCGCGGCCCGGGACCGCCCGGAACTGGAGCGTCGTTCCGTCGCCGGTCGTGACCTCCGTCTCGGCGACCCGGTCGTTCCGCTCGGCCGCCTCGACGGCGTCCCGAAGCTCCGGACCGAAGCTCGGGTCCGTCTCGCGCAGGTCGGTGCCGACCGACGCGTCGTCGGAGCCGAGCAGGTCGTCGACCGTCGCGTTCGCGTCGGCGATCGCGTGCGAGCCGTCCGCGTACAGGAATCCGATGTCGGCCGTCGCGAGGAACTGACCGATCGCCGCCCGGTGGTCGGCGTCTCTCAGGTCCATCGACTCACCGTCGCGAATCGGCCTCCACCCCGGCCCGGTTTGAACACGACGACACGAGCGCCCGGGTACACATAAATCTCTCGTCACTTTCACGGAACACTATATTTCTCAGTGACATCAGTTCGAAATATCGACTGAGACGAGAGCCGGACCGGGAAACGACGGATGAAAATCCCGGTTACGGAGCTTATATTTTGCCAAATATTCATATGAAGTATCGTGATTGTCACGCTTTCGTACTTATTATCATAATAAAAATGTGGAACAAAAGCCTTAACTGTGTTATGGTGGTGTTTACTGACATGGCACCCGAAGCTCGCGGGAACGTGGCGAACGACGGATGGGGGAAACCGGACCCCGGAGAGTACAGCCGGCGTGTGAACGATGTTACGCTCCCCCCAACCGCGCGGGAGTTCGCGGATCGCTACGCTCGCGTCATCGGGGAGCGGGATCGGTTCCTCTGGAAGTGGATACACAACCTCTTCGATAAGTTCACGTTAACGTCGGTTCCGGGCCGAGAACGGTCGGCCGTGTACGAACACAAGACGCTGTTGACGATGTTCGTGACGGTCCTCGATGACTTGGCCGAAAGCGAGGGGGATCAGGGGACGTTCGCCGTCGGTCGCCGGATTCCGTTCGGCGTCGACGCGACCGAGCGGATAGACGGGACGTCCGACGAGATCGACTACGGCGTCCTCGAATACCTCGCGGATCTGTGGGAGACGATCGACGCGGAGGTCAGGGAGGCGCCGCGGTACGGGGAGTTCGTCGACGTCTTCGAGTACGACCTCCGGCAGACGTTCAACGCGATGGAGTACTCCGGGCTCGTGAACGACAACCCGGCGATGGCGAACCGCGCCGAGACGGAGCGTCACGACGCGTACAACATGACGATGTTCCCGTACGCCTGCGTCGACCTCATGCACTCGCCCTCGTTCGACCGGGCCGAGCTGGGCGCGCTTCGAAGCATCCTCTGTGACCTCCAGCAGATGGCGCGGATCGGGAACTGGATCACCACCTGGGAGCGCGAGCTCGGCGAGGGAGACATCAGCTCCGGCGTCGTCGTCTGCGCGCTCCGTCGCGGCGTAATCGACTACGAAGAAATCGTCGAGGCCGACGAGACCGCCATCGAGGGGCTGGTCGACCGGATCCGGTCGCACGGCATCGAATCGGAGTTCACCCGCGAGTGGGACCTCCGCGACCGGACGGTCCGGAAGCGGACCGCCGAGGTGGAGAGCGTCGACGCGGAGCAGATCGTCGACGGTATCGAGTCGGTGATGAACCACCACCTCGCGAGCGAGGGATACAAGTAACGTCGGCGGGGCAGACCGGCGCCGTCAGCCCTCAGGGGAATCGATCGGCGCCGTCAGTCCTCGGCAACGGCCTCTTCTCCCGTGTCCGCCGCGGCGGCATCCGCCGACTCCGAAAGGCGTTCGGCGGCCCGGTCGCGGTCCTCCGGGTACCCCACGTCGACGCGCCACCCGTCGAGGCGGAGCGCGTCGATGGTGCGGCCGGACTGGATGAGGAGGTCGATGGCGTCCGGCAGCTCGAACTCGCCGCGGTCGGAGGGTTGGACGAGGTGACACGCGTGGAAGAT
Organism: Halorubrum sp. Ea8; assembly: GCF_002252925.1. Taxonomy (NCBI): domain Archaea; kingdom Methanobacteriati; phylum Methanobacteriota; class Halobacteria; order Halobacteriales; family Haloferacaceae; genus Halorubrum; species Halorubrum sp. Ea8. Next base: position 30,413 of record NZ_NHPF01000097.1, on the reverse strand, counting down.
CGCGTCGGTGAACGTGTAGAAGCCGGTCATCACGAGGTTACTCGGGGGATCGTCTGGCTTCTCGACGACCTCGACGACCTCACCGTACTCGTTGGTGTCGAGCACCCCGTACCGGCTCGCCTCCTCGTACGGGACCTCTTCGACGAGGAAGGCGGCGTCGGCGCGCTCCTCCCGCTGTCTGTTGACCACGTCGGCGAGGTTCCCCCGGAAGACGTTGTCGCCGAGCATCAGCATGAAGTCGTCGTCGACGTGGGGCTCCGCCTGGAGGATGGCGTGCGCGAGGCCCAGCTGCTCCCGCTGGTGGGCGTACGTGATCGGGACGCCCTCGTAGGCGTCGCCGTAGCGGTCGATGATCTGCTCTTTCTTGTAGCCGACGACGACGACGAGTTCGGTCGCGCCGCAGTCGATGAGGTTATCGAAGACGTCCTCGATGAGGGGCGTCCCGTCGACCTCCACGAGCACCTTCGGCTTGTCGTCCGTGAGCGGGCGGAGACGCGTTCCCTTGCCGGCGGCGAGCACGACTGCTTGCATACGTGTAGCGTCCGATCGACCGAGCAAGAGTATACGCCGGATAACCGGCGAACGAACGGGGCAGACGCCGGCGGTTCGGCGGACGATCGGCCGAGACGCCGACGGCCGCGGTCGGGAGCAGGCGCGGACGGCCGGAGTCGGGTGAGGCGCCGACGGAGATATCGCTCCTATCGGCTCGGCGCTCGGCGGCGCGGTAACTGGCCATTGCCGTCGATGAGCGGGCGGATATGAGACGAATAACGATGTAGGGTGTTAGATTAGTTGACAGTATGAGCGGAACAGGGAACGACGACGGGCGGACCGACGGCGGGGTGACGCGACCGAGCGCGGAGCCCCCCGACCGGGGTCCGACGCTCGAGGGAACGGTCGTGCGGTACGACGACAAGCCGGACGAGTGCACCCTCCACCCGTCGGAGCCGACCGAGCGGGAGTGCACGACCGCGTGGATCACCGCCAAAGAGGGGAGCTACGTCTCCGCTGTCGCGTGGCGGTGAGCGGTCGGGACCGCGTCCGATCGGGCGGGCGGCAGGAGGCGACTCAGCGGTCGATGTCGGGTCGCCAGTCGTTCGGCAGTCGCTCGCGGTCGCCGTCGAGGCGGGCGATGAACGGTTCGATCCGCGAGAACGCCGAGCCGGCGGCGACGGTCCCAGCTTCGCGGTCCCACCGGACGACGTCGTGCTCCGCGAGCTTCGGCAGGTGGTTGTGGTTCAGCGACATCTCCACGGGCTCGGGTATCGACCCGTCGACGGTCTCCTCGACGGGGACCGGTTCGTCGCCCACGTCGTCGGCCACGCGGTCGTAAATCGTCAGCAGCACCGCTCGTCGATGCGCGTTCGAGAGAAGCGTCAGGCACGTGTCGGCGGTCAGCTCTTCGTCGGCGTTCCGGGGGCCCGTCACGCCGCTCACCTCTCCTCGTCGGCGCTGTCCGCCGGGAGAGCGTCTTCGCCGGCGCGGATACCCGTTATCGTCCGCGAAATGTGAGCTATCATACCAGACGAAACGGGAGTTTCGCCCATTAGTAACCACCACGTATCGGTTCGAAGCGGGACACCGAGCGCCGGTTGTCACTGCTTAACAATATCGTTACTCCGCTTACCTGAGAGATCATGAGCGCGCGGTTCCCCGCGGTCAGACGAAACGAGGGGTCATCGGCGCCGACACGGAGACCGAGACGGTCCGGGAGGTGGCTACCGTGACGGAGTTCACCGAGATCAGGAACGGGCGGATCGTCACGCCGTCGGGCGTCATCGAGGGCGGTCGCGTCGTCGTGGCCGGCGAGCGCATCGTCCGGATAGACCGGTCCGAGGGCGACGCGTCGGGCGGCGGGACGAGCGTCGACGCCGCCGGTCGGGTCGTCATGCCGGGGGTGATCGACCTCCACGGAGACGACATCGAGGGGCAGTTCGCGCCGCGGTCCGGCGCCGAGACGGACCCGACGGCCGCGCTCGCCACGACCGACCGCATGAACGTCCTCCACGGGGTGACGACGAAGTTCCACGCCCTCGCGTTCGAGGAGGCGCCCGACGACGGGCGGAGCCTCGAGAACGCGGCCCGCCTCGCCCGGGCCGTCGACCGCGGGGCGGACACGCTCGGGGACAACCGCGTGCACGCGCGCTGCGAGCTCGCCGACGCGAGCGCCGCCGCGGTCGAGGAGCTGATCGCGGAGGTCGACGTCGACCTCGTGTCGGTGATGCACCACGCGCCCGGGGACGGCCAGTACGACGCCGAGTCGTTCGAGCGGCACTACGTCGAGGACCGGAACTGGCCGGTCGACGCCGCCGCGGCCGCCGCGGAGGAGCGGAGCGGGATGGACGCCGCGAGCCGGGACCGTCGGATCGCTCGGATCGTCGAGCTCGCTCGGCGCGTCGGCGCCCCGCTCGCGTCCCACGACGACGAGTGCCGGGCGGACGTCGAGACGATGGCGGACCACGGGACGGCGATCAGCGAGTACCCGCTCACGATCGACGCGGCCCGGCGCGCGAAGGAGCTCGGCCTCGCGACCGTGATGGGCGCGCCGAACCTCGTGCGCGGCGGGAGCCTCTGGGACAACCTGAGCGCCCGCGACGCGATCGAAGCGGGAGTCCTCGACGCCCTCTGTTCCGACTACCACCCGGCGTCGCTGCTCGCGGCGCCGTTCGTCGAGACCGGCGAGCCGCTGTCCGCTCGGGTCAACCGGGTCACGCGGAACCCGGCCGACGTCGCCGGGCTGCCGGACAGGGGACGGATCGAGGTCGGCGCCCGCGCGGACCTCATCGTCGTCGATCCCTCGCCGACCCCGACCGTCGAGCGAGCGATGGTCGCGGGGTCGGAGGCGATTCGAACCGGCGAGGCGACGGCGACCGAACCCCCTCCTCGGCCGGTCGGGCGCTGACCGGTCCGCCCGGCCCGACCGCGAGCGAGCGCGGGCCGGTCGACGGTCACACGTGTCGAATTAACAAGGTATGAACGCGCGTCCGCGTTCGGTCGGTGCCGCTATCCTGCGTATAGTAAAATGACCGCCTTCCCCTCCGAGAGGTATGACAGAACCCGAGACGGCGACCGACGTCAACCGCCGGTGCGGCCGGTGCGGGTCGGCCGTGAGTCGGAGATTCGTGCGCGTGTTCGGGATCGGCGACAGCGTCCACGGCTGTCTCGACTGCCTCCCGCGGAAGCGGCTCTCGAACGGCGAAGCCGCGCGACGAGAGGACGCGGACCGCGAACGCTCGTTCCGAGCGCCGTAGGCGGCCCCCGGGCGCGTGTCTCGGGGAGTCGTCGTCTCGGAGCGTCGCCGAGTCACCGGTCGCGACGGACGATCTCGCCGGGTTCCGTGTGCGCGTCCGCCGAGAGCGTCACCCCGGCGTTGATACCCGTCTGAATGCCGGTCTTCACGCGGGGGCCGAGCACCGCGCCGAACTTCCTGCGCCCGGTCGAGACGCGCTCTCCCTTCACCGTTGCGTTGACCGGCTCCCCGTCGTGTCGCAGGTTCGCGACGTTCGTCCCGGCGCCGAGGTTCACCGACGGCCCGAGGACGCTGTCGCCGACGTACGAGAGGTGGCCGACCGTCGCGTCCGCCATCAGGACGCTGTTTTTGATCTCCACCGCGTGGCCGACGTGCGCCCCTTCGCCGACGAGCGTCGCGCCGCGGACGTACGCGTTCGGTCCGACGGAGCAGCCGGACCGGAGCAGGGCCGGTCCCTCGACAACGACCCCGGGACCGACCGTCGCGCCCGCCTCGACGACCACGTCGCCCCGTATCGTGGCGTTCGCGTGGACGTCGCCCCGTATTGTCGCGTCCGAACAGGCGGTGTCACCGTCTTCCCGCCCCGCCGACCCGCCGTCGTCACGCCCATCCGACCCGCCGCCGGGGAGTCGCCGCTCGTTGGCCTCCAGCAGCTCCCACGGTCGACCGACGTCCATCCACTCCGCTAACACCGCGTAGCCGAGCTCCTCGCGGGCCATCACCCGAGCCAGCACGTCGGTGAGCTCGCGTTCACCCCGTTCGCTCTCCGGCACGTCGAGCATGTCGACCGTCTCTGCCGGGAACGAGTACGCGCCCGCGTTGACGAGGTCCGTCGCCGGGTCGCTCGGCTTCTCCCGGACCGCCGTCACCGCGTCGCCGTCGACGGTCAACACGCCGTACTGGGTGGGGTCGTCGACGCGGAACGCGCCGATCCGCGGCGGCGACTCGAACAGCCGGCGCAGGTCCGCGCCGCGGTACAGCGAGTCCCCGTTCAGCACGGCGAACTCGTCGTCCAGGTGGTCGGCGGCCGCCGCCAGCGCGTCCGCGGTGCCGCGCTGCGACTCCTGAACCGCGTACCGGACCGGGACCCCTCGATGGCTCTCACCGAAGTGCCGTCGGATCCGGTCGGCGCCGTAGCCGACGGTCACCACGAGCTCGTCGGCGCCGGCCTCGACGGCGGCGTCGGCGACGTGTTCGACGAGCGGCGCGTCGGCCACCGGCAGCATCGGCTTCGGCGTCGACTCCGTCAGCGGACCCATCCGCGTCCCCCGTCCCGCGGCGAGGATGACTGCGTGCATGGGTCGTCGATACCGCGGACGGAGAGTTTAGTATGCGGCTGCTACCTCGAGGCGATCGCCGCGTGGAGCGTCGGTACGGCCCTCGTCCCGCGAGAAACCGCCGGCCGGAGGTCTCCGCTCGTCGACGGGCGTGCGCCGACAGAGCCGCTATTATAAAGAAACCGGGGCGGGGGCCGTACCGCAACTGACGCGGGTGTCCGGGGTCATGGGACAGTCGACTTCAGCCGCGGTACGTACGGTACGTGTTCAGTGCGGATATTTACTATACATGCCATATTCGGAGTACGCTCTAATTACCGAAGACGACCGTGACATACAACTGGAGTGCGCCGGCTTTTAGAACGATCCAAACGCCACCCGTGTCCGGTCGCGACATCGGACTCGCGCCTCGGCTCCGACGGCGGACTCGGAGACGAGCGGCACCGCCGGTAGCCGATCGGTCCCGCGGATTCGCCGCGCTCAGGGCCATCGACGCGGAATCGATACTGTTTATAGACACGACGGCATCCTGTAACTAAGGGCCCAATGCACACGATGTCCCACGCCAATAACGACCGTGCGTCCGCCGGAAATGACACGACGATCGTCGAGCGTGTCGCGACCGCGGCCGACACGTCGACGACGGTGACGATCGTCCGGGCGGTAGCCGAGGCTGAGTCGGTTACTCCGGGTGAGCTACCGGTACTGGCCGACGTAATCGACCCCGAGTCGCTCGAAGGTCTCTTCGACTCGGACCCCGCCGTCGGACGGTCCGGCGTACGGCTCTCCTTCGAATACTGCGGCTACGTAGTGGAAGTCACCGACGAACTCGTCACGCTCCGGAAGTAGCGTTCGGGAAGACGCTTCCGAGGCCGAGAGAGGCTTCGCCTCGGAAGCCGGTGCCGGCGTCCGCGACGCGCCTCGGTTCGGTGTCACCGCGCCCTTGTCTTTACGTTCCGGCGAGCCGGGACGCCCTGATCGGCGGTACCGACCGCCGGTTCCGAGACGGAGCGAACCGTTCCCGTTCGGACCGCGTTCGGCCGGGATTCCCGGCGGCACGCGTCCGATCGGAACGGGCGTCGTCGGTAGGTTGCCCATTACTTACCACGTTTCGCGTGAATGGCCGGCAGTGAGTCACACTGCCACGGCCGCCGTCGAGACGTCCGACGGCCCTCGACCGGCCATCCAGCTCCACACGGTCAGATCGATCGATGCGCCGCTGCCCGAACTGATCCGATACGTGGCGGACGCCGGCTACCAGGGCGTCGAGTTCGCGGGAGCGTTCCTCGATGCGGACCCCCGGGCCGTCGAGCGCGCTCTCACCGAGACCGACGTGGTCCCGGTCGCCGCCCACGTGGACCTGTCCCGCCTCGAAGACGACCTCGAACCGATCGTGGACCGGTGTCGGATCGTCGGCTGTGACCGCGTGATCGTTCCGCATCTGGGGTCGCACCTGTTTCGGACGACGGCCACCGTCGACGCCCTCGCGTCGAGGCTCGACGGCTTCGCCGAGCGGCTCGACTCTCACGGCATCGAGCTCGGCTACCACACCTCGCGGGAGCCGTTCCTCCCGCCGCTGGACCGGTTCGGGCTCGGAACGGTCTCGTCGATACCCCTCCCCGCGTTCGTCTGGAAGTCCGTCGCCGACGCCGCCGATCGGTGGCTCTTGAGGGGGAATCGGCAGCTCGATCGGACCGCGTTCAGCCAGCTCGCCTATCAGACCGATACGATGACGTTCGAGATCGACGTCGGCTGGGTCGCCGCGGGGGGGTACGATCCCGTCGAAGCGATCGAGAGCCTCGGCGACCGGCTGTCGCTGGTGCACCTCGCCGACGTTCGACAGACTCGTGTATTTCCGCCCGCGTTCCGGTCGGTCCCCCCGGGAGAGGGACTCATCGATCCCGACGAGATATTGGCCGCGGTCGACCGTTCGAACGCCGACTGGGTTATCTTCGAAGACGACGACCCCGACGACCCCGAGGCGGCGATCTGGAAGGGGATCGCGACGCTGTGCGGTCGGCCGGTTTGAACGCGGCGGCGCCGCCCTCCGCGGGCTTTCTCACCGGTGAACCGCCGTCCGCCCGCCGATCCGTACCCATCTGATGAGGAGCCGGGGACCGGGGAAGCCGTCGTGCGTCCACAGGACCAGCCCGAAGATCAGCGACCCGATCTGGAGGGCGATGACCGGCGTCAGCTCGAGCGTCGCGAGCACGCTAACGTACTCGCTGAGTAGAGTGTACACCCCGTCGAAGAAAGAGATCGTCATCCGATCGGCCGGTCGGGGACTCCCCGCGATCGGCCACAGCGCCGGCGTGGGATCGAACGCGCCCTGTGCGAGCGACACGGGAAGCACGTCGCCGGCGATATGGAACAAGTGGCCGACGCCGTACGCGGCGCCGACGGAACCGTGACCGCGGCGGTCCGCGAACAGGTAGATGGCCGCCGCCAGGGGAACCGCGACGAACGCGGAGTGCGCCAGCGCGTACCCGCTATCGAAGACCCCGAACTGCCACGCCAGCGGCTTGTCGATGAGGTCAGGGATCACGGAACCGACCGCGAGCGCGACCGTCGGCCCGTCGAGCGGCCCCTTCTGCCAGCGGAGGTGGACGTAGATCGAATAGAAGACGTACGCGAACAGCACGTGTTCCCAAGGCCACATACTCAGCGTACGTTCTCCGTCGGGAGTAACTGTCGGATCGGTCGGCGGCCGAACGCCGGTCCCGTCGCGGCCTGTGCCGGGATCATTCGGCGAGTCCACCGAGCTGGCCCGCTTCGTACATCGCTTCGAGCGGGTTGTCGTCGATCTCCAAGGGGAGGTGCGCCCGCCCGCACCGGCGCGCGGACTCCCAGCTCGCGAACGTCAGTTCGGTCCCGCGGAGGACCCGCCGGCCCGAGATGATCGGCTCCTCGCCGGCGTCGAGGCTGGCGACGAGGTGTTCGATCGCGCGCTCGTAGTGCGTCTGGGGGGCCGGCGGCCAGAGTCGGGGCCCGGGAGGTATCCGGTCGCTTTCCGCAGCGCCGCGCGCGGGAGACTCGGGCTCGGCCCGTAGACGGTTTCGTCCGTGTCGATCGCCGTCCATCCGCCGTCGGTCCGAACCCGGAGGGACTTCCCGTCTTCGCTTTGGATCTCGATGACGCCGTCCTCGCCGACGATCTGAAGGTAAGGCCCGACGACGGTGTCCCCGCCCTCGGCGGTCGAGGCGAATCCGATCGTCCCGTCCGCGTATCGCCAGTGGGCGATGGCGCGCGTCTCATTGAGCGCTCCGAACCACCGGTTCTCGTGTGAGCAATCGACCGCGGCGAGGACATTCCGCACGGGCGCCGTCGACGAAGTGGTCGCAGAGATCGAAGAGATGCGCTCCCGCGTCGAAGAGGTTCACCTCCGACCATTCGAGTCGTTTCAGCTCCCCCGATCCGTCCCGAGTCGAGCATCGACTTCGCTCTGCGGACGGGCTCGGAGAGCCGTCGCTGGTGGTCGATCGTGAGCTGAACCCCCTCGCGTTCACACACCGACGCCATGCGCTTGCAGTCGCCCCACGTCGTCGCCATCGGTTTCTCGCAGTGGACCGCCTGCATCGACGGCGCCTCCGTGCTGTCGACGACCAAGTCGGCGTGGATCGCGGGCGGGACGCAGACGCTGACGATGTCGGGCTCCGCCTCCTCGAGCATCGCCTCGTGGTCCTCGTACACGCCGTCGATGTCGTTGTGAACGGCGAACGCCTCGGCGTTCTCCCGAACGATGTCGGCACAAGCGACGATCGTGCAGTCGTCGAGTCGCTGGTAGCCCGAGGCGTGACGGTACGCCATCGCGAATCCCTCCCGATCGCGCGTCTCCGGATCCGCCCCGGTTCCGATTACTGCAACTTGGTGGCTCACTGTCGAGAGTACCGATTGACCGCTCAAGAGTATACGTCTGCTAACTGGCGGAGAAGGGCGTATGAAGCGCGTCTCCGTCCATGCGGCTGGCGGTCCCCCGGCGACGAGACCGGCAGCGGCGTCCGCAAAGGAACGCGGCTTCGACCGTGAAACGAACGCGAGCGCCAGTGAGGGAGTGCATAACAAAAGCTCTGTCAGACTCCTCTCACGGCATGTTCCACTGGCGAGTCCGCGGGCGGATCCGGACCGGGAAACGCGACACGGAGGGACAAGTATGAGACGCGGTAGATCCCGAACGGACCGATGTCGACGTTCTCACTGCGATCGAACTGAGCCCGGTCCGGACGGCGGAAGGGGGAAGTGATGGCGTTCGCGGCCCTCGGAGATCTCCTCCTACCGGTCGGCGCGCGGTTCGACGCCTCGGACGACGAGCCGCCGATCGACGACAGCCGCGATTTCGGTTCCGAGACGGACGCTTCCGACCGGACCGGTACCGGAGACCGGGAGGTCGGTGCGGTCGGGAACGGCGCGATCGCAGTCGACCGCACGGAGGCGGTTCGCCGATGACTGAAGTCGCGTTCGTCCTCGGAACCAGGCCCGAGATCATCAAGCTCTCACCGGTGATTCGCAGCTGCGACCGGCACGGCGTGGACCACGCCGTGATTCACACGGGACAGCACTACTCGGAGCGGCTCGACAGCGTGTTTTTCGACCGTCTCGGCCTGGCGGAGCCCGAGGTCAACCTCGGTGTCGGTTCGGGTCCGCACGGCGAGCAGACCGGAGAGATGCTGCGCGGCGTCGAGCGAGTCATCACGGACGTCGACCCCGACATCGTCGTCGTGCAGGGCGATACGAACAGCGCGCTCGCGGGCGCCCTCGCCGCCAGCAAAATGGATCCCGAGCTCGCCCACGTCGAGGCCGGACTCAGGAGCTTCGACCGATCGATGCCGGAGGAGACGAACCGAGTGATAGTCGACCACGTCGCCGATCACCTGTTCGCACCGACGGAGAAGAGCGAGAAGTACCTCGTTCGCGAGGGCGTCCCGGAACACCGGATCACCGTGACCGGAAACACGGTCGTCGACGCCCTCGAACGGATCCGCGACGTCGCGCGACGGGAGGCCACGGTGCTCGACGACCTCGGGCTCGCGACGGGGGGGTACCTCCTCATGACCGCACACAGACAGGAGAACGTCGACGACCCCGACCGGTTCCGGTCGCTCCTCGACGGCGCCGCCGGCGCCGGGCGAGACCACGGACTGGAGGTCGTGTACCCGATCCATCCCCGGGCTCGCGGCAAGATAGAGGAGTTCGGGCTCGACGTTCCGCCCCCCGTTCGGACGGTCGACCCGCAGGATTACCTGGATTTCGTCCGACTGCTCTCCGCGTCGGCGGCCGTGCTCACCGACTCGGGGGGCGTCCAGGAAGAGGCGTGCGTCCTCGGGGTTCCGTGCGTGACGATGCGGGACAACACGGAGCGGCCGGAGACGATAGACGCCGGAGCGAACCGACTCAGTTCGTGCGATCCGGACCGCATCCGGCGCGCGGTGACCGAGGCGCTCGACACGGACGGCGCGTGGGAGAACCCGTACGGCGACGGCGAGGCCGCGGCGCGGATACTCCGAGCGCTTCCGGTGAGCGCGGAGATCGACGAGGTGGTTCGGTGAGCCGGGTCTGCGTTCACGGCTTGGGATACATCGGGCTGCCGACGGCCGCGGTGCTCGCGAACAGCGGCCACGAGGTGGCCGGCTACGACACCGATCGGGCGGTTCGTGACAGCGTCCGGAACGCGGACGTACAGATCGACGAACCGGGCCTCGATGAGCTCCTCAGACAGGCGGTCGAGTCGGGGCGATTGACCGCCGCGGACGAGATCGCGGAAGCCCGGTACCACCTCATCTGCGTCCCGACGCCGTTCGACGAGGAGACGCGCCGACCGGGACTCGAATACGTCGACGCGGCCACGGAGGCGGTCGCTGAGGTGCTCCGCGAGGGCGACACCGTGATCCTGGAGTCGACGGTTCCGCCGGGGACGACCGAGGAGCGAGTGCGGCCCGTCCTCGAGGAGTCGGGACTCGAGGCCGGGACCGATTTCGGACTCGCGCACTGTCCCGAGACGGTTCTCCCGGGGAACATCCTCGCGGAGCTCCGCGAGAACAACCGTATCGTCGGCGGTATCGGTCCGGAGTCGACCGAGCCCGCCGTCGAGCTGTACGACTCCTTCGTCGACGGAGCGATTCGGACGGCTGAGGACCCGACGACGGCGGAGTTCGTCAAGCTCATACAGAACACGTTCAGGGACGTGAACATCGCCTTCGCGAACGAGACGGCACGTATCGCGCACGACTACGACGTCGACACCCGAGAGGCGATCGACCTCGCGAACGGACATCCGCGGGTCGATCTGCTCAGTCCCGGCCCCGGCGTCGGTGGACACTGTCTCCCCATCGACCCGTGGTTCCTGGGAGTGGGATCCGACTCGCTGGATCTGGTCCCGACCGCCAGGAGAGTCAACGACGGTATGAGCGCCTTCGTCATCGAGCTTCTCCGAGAGCTCCTCGGCGACCTCGACGGGGCGAAGATCGCCGTGCTCGGGGCCGCGTACAAGGGGAACGTCGACGACACGCGAAAGAGCCCCGGACTGGCGCTCGCGAGAGAGTTACGCGAAGGCCCGAAGACCCCGCTAGCCGCGGCCGACGGCGAGCGCCCGGACGGTCCGCGCGTCGTCGTTCACGACCCGCACGTCGAGGACCCGTCGATCGAGCTGACGGACTTCGACACCGCCGTCTCGGGAGCGGACGCGCTCGTGATCACGGCCGATCACGACGAGTTCGAGACCCTCGATCCGCGTGCGCTCCGCGAGCGGATGTCGACGCCGAACGTGGTAGATACGAAACAGATACTGCGATTACGGCGGTGGCGCGACGCCGGGTTCTCCGCCCGTCGCATCTGAGCCACCGTCCGATCCCGGTCGCGAGTGTGTGTGGGCGCGTCTGCCGTACGGGTCGATCCCGGTCGCGAGCCAGTCTCGTGCGCTCGCCCGTGCGGTCTGATCGCGGTGACGGTGCGTCCGTCCCCTCCGGGGGACCGAGATCCTCACCGAGTCGGAACGGTGTGCCTGACCGACGAGGTGTGCCATCGACTCCGTCTCGATCGCGTCGCGGAGCCGCTCGTCGATCCGTTCCGGTCGCCTATCCCATCCGTCCACGGCGGTCGTGCCGGCGTGCCACGGCGGTCGTCGGCCGTGTCCGGTGCCATGTGCCCAAATAGACGAAACGGTTGAAGGGGTATTGCGCTTCTGTCGACGTGTGTGGCATGTCAATCGAGTCGGTACTACTCACGTAGTACCACGCCGAGTAGTACCACACTGGCTCCGCCTCGCGGCGATCAGTCGTCGACGTTCGTCGACGCCAGATACGGTGAACAGACCTGCCGAACCCCCAACTCGAAGCCGATCTGGGGTTCCCACCCCGTAGCCTCGCGGATCTTCGAACAGTCCGCGCAGGTGTGGCTCACGTACACGTCCTCGGGAATCGGGTTTTCGACGTACACCGGCTCGACGTCCGTCCCCAACACGTCGTTTATCCGGTCGACGACCGTGTTGAAGGAGTACGCCTCCCCGGTCCCGAGGTTGTACACGCCGTCAAGCCCGTAGGTGCCGGCGTCGATCAGTCCGCGGACGATATCGTCGACGTGAGTGAAATCGCGCGTTTGCGTTCCGTCCCCGTACAGCTCCGGCGACCGACCGTGAGCGACGTCGTCGGCGAACTGGGCGATTACGTTGGCGTACTCCCCTTTGTGTTCCTCGGCACCGCGGTACCCCTGATAGACGGAGAAGAAGCGCATCCCGGCCATCGACATCCCGTAATGATTCGAGAAGTACTCGCCGTACCGCTCTCTGGACAGTTTCGAGGCCTCGTACGCGGTATTAACGGTGACCGGCATCTCCTCGGGACACGGCTCCGTCTGGCTCCCGTAGATGACGACGTCGACGCGTAGACCACCGTGTCACAGCCGCTCTGACGCGCCTGTTCGGCGACGTTCACGAAGCCGTCGACGTTGACCGCCGCCCCGCGACTGGGTCGTCCTCGTGCATCGCGTACGAGGAGCGGGCGGCGAGGTGGAACACGACGTCGACGTCGGTCGGCAGGTAGTCGTCGAGCACGGCGTGTTCCTCGTATCGGACGTCGCTGTCGAGATTCGCCGGCGTGCCGAGGTAGCCGTTGTCGAGGGCGATGACTTCGTTTTCCGTCGCCAGAGCGTTCGCCAGGTTCGATCGGATGAACCCGGCACCACCGGTGACAAGCACGCGCTCGTTCTGCATGGCGAGTCGTACCCCCCCTCCCCCGCGTTCAGAATACTATATCGCGCATAATCGCGGGAGCGGTACGCAGACCTGGACGAGAAGCGCGACGGTCCGGCTTTCGGCCGTACGCGCCCCTCGTCTCGTGGACGGAGCACCGCGGCTGCAGGCGGCCTCCCACCGTCGGGGGCAGCGATTCCGACGCGTGCAGCATCGTCGTCCCGAGTACCGCCGGAAATCGCTTCGAGCGGTCGCCTTCGCAAGGGTCCCGGCGTCTCCGCGCGGCCGTCGAACTCCCGTTAGATTGATAACCACTGCGCGCTTCGATCAACTCAGGGATCCCGGTCGCGAGTTAATAACCAGTTTGTGTGCCAACAAATCAGTGTTATGTGCCCGGGTCCCTGTTTAGACGGTGAGACGCATCTCTGTCATCCCGACTCGTAGGTGAGCGAGCGGAGGCGCGCGGCCGACAGCTAGACGGCGAGAAGCGCGTCCGCGGGCAGACGCTCGTGCGGAAGTCACGTCGACGAGAGCGCGAGAGACGTATCCGGACAAGCGCGTCCTCACCCACTTCAAGCAGCCGCACTACCCGTTTCTCGGAGAGACCGGGGAAGCGATGCCCACTCGGGGATCGAGTGGACGAAGCGGCTGGTCGAGGAGGGCGAGTCCTCCCGCGACGACCCGACGGTGTGGACTCTTGCCTCGGCGGGCGAACTCGACGAGGAGACCGTTCGAACCGCCTACGACGAGAACTTGGAGTTGGTCCTCCCCTACGTCGAGTAGCTCGTCGACGGAAGCGAGGGGCGGATCGTCGTCACCTCGGACCACGGCAACCTGATCGGCGAGCGGATCGCTCCCCTGGACGGGAAACGGTACAGACACCCCTAGGACACGGACGTCGACGCTCTGCGGGTATTGCCGTGGTTCGTCGTCGAGGGAAGCACCCGCCGCCGGATCGAATCGGAGCCGCCCAGAGAGAACGAGGATATCGACGGGTCCGTCGTACGGAATCGGCTATCTGATCTGGGCTACGTGGATCTCTGAGGGGACATCCGGAGACGTTCCGACCGGAATACCGCGTCGAACACGCGATTTAGATATCGGGTTGAACCGCTGTCAGCGGTCGCATTCGGCCGATTGCGCGGAGCGGCCGCCGTGCGAATCAGTACCGTCGATACTAGACGTCGACGTGACAGTCCGGGCTGTACGATTACCCGACGACGTCGAGCGAACCGTCACCGGTGACGTCAACCCCCTTCGCCTCGTACCTCGCGACGCCGCGGTCGATCTCGACGCGCTCGAACCCCTCTCCCTGTTCCGGTAGACGAACATCCGCGGGACTTCCCCGCCGTCCAGTCCCATCTCGGCGACGAGCAGGTCCGGTCGGCCGTCGCCGTCGAAGTCGGCGGCCTAGATCGTGTGTGGGTTGTACAGGTCGTCGTCTTCGCCCATTCCCGCGAGCGGGAGGCAGTCGAGTAACACCTCGCGCTCGATCAGCATCGATCCCGTCCACATCGGGAACGTCTGGAAGGCCAGCGCTTCCTCTAAGAAATCGCCGGACACGTTGGGCTTCGGGTACCATCGCTCGTCGCCCCTGAGGACGCCACAGTACGAGACGCCGACCTCCGGGCTCTCCCGAAGCACCGCTGCCGTCCTCGTCAGTTTTCCCTCCAAGAGCCTGTCGTCGTCGTCGTCGAGGAACTGGACGGACTCACCCGTCGACGACCTGATGCCGGTCGTCAACGCCGCCTTCCAGTTGCCGTTCTCCTCGCGGATCACGCCCCGAACTTCGTCGTACTGTTCTATGAGCGGCTCTGCGGCTCCTTCCCCGAGTCGTCGACGACGATCACCTCGACCGGCTTGTACTCCTGGCTCAGCGCGCTTTCGATTGCTTCCGGAAGGACATCGTTCCGGTAATAGGTGGGGATAATCACCGAAATTTTCGGAGCCATATTTCGCATTTAGAAGTCGAGTAGTTTGTTAGAAACCGTAAACTTCGAATTAATATGTTCTTTTTCAGACCAACCCGAGGGTAACAGTGATATAATTCGATTTCGTGAGCGAGCGGCCGTCCACAACGGATTCCGGCGGCTCTCGGATCGGCGGTGTACCGATCCGAACCCCGATTACGACGTTTACCGATCCGAACCCCGGATACTCAGTCCTGCGAACGCGCCTGACCGGTCGCGAACCGATCGCGCCGGATCGCACCGACCGACGGCCGGCGTTCGGTTCGCGGAGTTGCCGACGGCGGGCGGTCGATCGTCTCGACCGACGCCGACGACTTTCGCCTTCCGTGACGGTGACGCGGGGCCCGCCGACACTGCGGCCTTGTCGTACGAGGCGCACGCCGTCGACACCGCGTCGCTGTCGTCGCCGGGACCACGCGATTACGACCGTTCCGTCGCCGAGAGGGGTTCGAGACGGTGGCCGCGGTAGGACAGTCATAACGGTCAGTCGGCGTTCCCGAGTCCCGCCGTCCCGCGCGTTCGGTCGCGAAAGGTTCCGCATTACAATGCTCGCCCGTGTGACAAGGGTGGGCATGGATAGAGACGTCCTCCACGGGGCGAAAGCGCAGTCAG
Organism: Halorubrum sp. Ea8; assembly: GCF_002252925.1. Taxonomy (NCBI): domain Archaea; kingdom Methanobacteriati; phylum Methanobacteriota; class Halobacteria; order Halobacteriales; family Haloferacaceae; genus Halorubrum; species Halorubrum sp. Ea8. The sequence continues at coordinate 15,125 of NZ_NHPF01000097.1, read as the reverse complement.
ACGTGTGCGTCAGCGGCGTTGTCCGTCGCGCCGGCGGCCCCGTTCGTCGGGCACCGGCACGCGCCGCAGGAGTGAAGCGATGAGCGCCCTCGAACAGGCGGTCGTCCTCGCGGCCGGGGAGGGGCGGCGCGTCAGGCCGCTCACTCGCTACCAGCCGAAGCCGATGCTCCGGGTCGCCGGGCGGCCGATACTGGAGTACCCGCTCGACGCCGTGGTCGACAGCGGCGTCGACCACGTCGTCCTCGTGGTCGGCCACGGGCGGAACCGGATCCAGAACCGGTTCGAGAACTCCTACCGCGGGGTCGACCTCACCTACGTCACGCAGTCGACGCAGCTGGGGAGCGGGCACGCGCTGGAGGCCGCGGCCGACCGCGTCGACGGGGAGTTCCTCGTGGTGAACGGAGACAACGTCATCGACGAGACGATGGTGCGGGTCACCGCCGACCGGTACGCGGAGTCGGACGCCGCCGCCTGCCTCGCGGTCGTCACGTCCGACCGAACCGGCGAGTACGGCACGGTGGGCGTGAAAGACGGGGTCGTCGATCAGATCGACGAGCACGGCGACGGCGCGTCGGCGCGGATCAACGCCGGCGTATACGCGTTCGACCAATCGGTGTTCGACGCGCTCGACCGGACGGAGTACGAGGACGGAGAACGTCCGCTGACCGGCGCGATAGCCGAGCTGGACGGTCCCGCGATCGCCGCGACCCCGAACGGCGTCTGGTTCGACCCCTCCTACCCGTGGGAGCTCCTCCGAACGAACGAGCGGATCCTCTACGCCCATCCGACGCTCGCCGGCGTCACCGAACAGGTGAAGGAGTCGGCGCGGGTCCACGAGTCGGCCGTCGTCGGCGAGAACGTGCTGATCGGACCGGACTGCAAGGTGTCGGCCGGCGCCGTCGTGAAGGGCGGCACCTGTCTCCTCTCCAGTACGATCGTCGGCGAGAACGCGGTGATCGAGGGGTCGATCGTCGGGCCCGACTCCCGCGTCGGCGCGAACGCGCTGCTCCGAGACACCATCGTCGGCGGCGGCGCGACTATCGGCGACGGGACGGTATCGCCGGGGCGCTCGGCCACACTCGTCGTCGACGGGGTCGAGTACGCGGACCGTCGGCTCGGGGGCGTCGTCGCGGACCGCGCCACCGTCGGCGCCAACGTCACGATCACCCCGGGCTGTCGGATCGGGCCGCGCGGGACGGTCGCGCCGGGTATCGCGCTCCGTCGCGACGTCCCCGAGAACGCGGAGGTGGTGGCGTAATGTGCGGAATCACCGCCCGCGTCGGCGAGGGGCCCGCGATCGCGGAGCTCCTCACCGGGCTCCAGAACCTGGAGTACCGCGGCTACGACTCCGCGGGGGTCGCCACCGTGACGGCCGACGGGATCGACGTGGTGAAACACGAGGGCGAGATGGACGTCCTCTGCGACGCCGTCGACCGGTCGGCCGTCCGCGGAGCGACGGGGATCGGACACACCCGGTGGTCCACGCACGGGCCGCCGACCGACGCGAACGCGCACCCCCACACCGACTGCCTCGATCAGGTCGCGGTCGTCCACAACGGGATCATCGACAACTACGCCGAACTGAAGACGGAGTTGTCCACCCACGAGTTCACGAGCGACACCGACACCGAGGTCGTCCCGCACCTCTTAGAGGAGTTCCGCTCGGCCGGCTACGGCCCGGAGGAGGCGTTCAGACGGACGATCGATCGCCTCTCGGGAAGCTACGCCATCGCCGCGGTGTTCGAGGGCTCGGACACCGTGTTCGGCACGCGAAGCGGGTCGCCGCTCGTGCTCGGCCGCGCGTCCGACGCGTACTACCTCGCGAGCGACGTGCCGGCGTTCCTCGAGTACACCAACGAGGTGGTCTACCTCCGCGACGGCGACGTGGTCGCGATACACCCGGACGGGCACGCGATCACCGACACGGACGGGGAGCCCGTGGAGCGCTCGTTCGAGACGGTCGACTGGGACCCCAACGACGCCGGGAAGGGCGGGTACGACCACTACATGCTGAAGGAGATCCACGAGCAGCCGGCCGCGCTGCGACAGACGATCCGGGGTCGCATGGATCCGCTGGAGGGCCACGTCGAGTTCGAGGAGCTCCCCGACGACGCGTTCGACGGGATCGAGTCGGTCCACCTCGTCGCCATGGGTACCTCGCACCACGCGGCGGTGTACGCGACGACGCTGCTCGCGGACCGCGGGATGCCTGCGCAGGCGTTCCTGTCGGGGGAGTACGGGTCGAACCCGCCGCCGGTCGACGACAGCACGCTCGTCATCGCCGTCACGCAGAGCGGCGAGACCGCCGACACGCTCTCGGCGATACGGAGCATCCAGGGAACGGGCGCCCGCACGCTCGCCCTGACGAACGTGGTCGGGTCCACGATCACGCGCGAGTGCGAGCACACCGTGTACATCCGCGCGGGCCCGGAGATCGGCGTGGCCGCGACGAAGTCGTTCTCCTCGCAGATGGCGACACTGATCCTGCTCAGCGAGCGGCTGAGCTACGACACGAACGGCGCGAGCCCGCGCGAGTCGAGCGAGCTGCTCAGCTCGCTCGCGGCGCTGCCGGACGACGTCCAGCAGATCCTCGACGAGCCGGACGCAGAGTCCGTCGCCGCCGCGTACCGGGACGCCGAGTCGTACTTCTTCATCGGGAGGGGAGTCGCGCATCCGGTGGCGCTCGAGGGCGCGCTGAAGTTCAAGGAGATCACGTACGACCACGCGGAGGGGTTCTCGGCCGCCGAGCTCAAACACGGTCCCCTCGCGCTCGTCACCGAGAACACGCCGGTGTTCGCCGTCTTCACGGGACGAAACGACACCAAGACGCTGCACAACGCCAAGGAAGTGAGCGCGCGCGACGCGCCCATCATCGCCGTGAGCGCCGACAGCAACGCGAAGATCGACGACTACGCGGACCACGTGCTTCGGATCCCGGACACGCACCACGACGTCGCCGGTATCCTCGCGAACGTCCAGCTCCAGTTGGTGTCGTACATGGCGGCCGAGGAGCTCTCGCGCGCCATCGACAAGCCGCGGAACCTCGCGAAGAGCGTCACGGTCGAGTGAGGCGGTGGCCGGGCGAGCGCGCAGTCCGTCCGCGAGGGCCGACGCGCGGTCCGTCCACGGGCCGAAACGCGCGATCCGCACGCGGCGGACCCTCGGCCGGACCCTCGAGGGTCGGACGCGCGCTCACGAGCGACGGGGATTGGTCCGCCAACCGGCGTATTAACGCGTTGTTAACGGGTTTAATCGGGGGAAACGTCAGCAGGACCCGGATTCGATCCGAGTCGCGGTCGACGTTCTCATATCGAGATAACGCCGACGAGTAAGGTCATCGAGAATTAATTTCCGTATATCTAAGATAGGTGTACGAGTAACGTTGGTCGATGTCAGCGGGAAAATCAGGGTCACTCGGCAGCCAACCGACGGGGGGAACAGAACGCGATTCGTCGGAGGCGGACGTCGCTAACCTCGACGACATCGGAAAGACGTCGCGCTCGGACGGCGCGGAGTTAACCAAGGGTGAAATATTCGACCTGTTGAAGAACCGGCGGCGACGGATGGTTATCCATTTCCTACGGGAGAACGACGGCGAGTCGGTGCTAAACGACCTCGCCGAGCACATCGCTGCGGAGGAGAACGACACCACCGTCCGGCAGCTCTCCTCGGACCAGCGGAAGCGCGTCTACATCGGGCTCTACCAGTGTCACCTCCCGAAGATGGACTCGCTCGGGGTGATCGACTACGACAAGAACCGCGGGACGATCGAGCTGCAGGCGTCCGTCGCGCAGCTGTTGGAGTACATGGACCTCGACGAGGACGACCGGGAGGACGCGGAGGAGAGGGAGCGGACGTGGGCGGTCCCCGCCGTTGCGGGCTGCGTCACCGTCCTCGTCACGGCGGGCGCCGTCGGTCTCGGCCCGCTCGCCGCGGTGCCCGCCGCGACGTGGACGCTGCTCAGCGTCGTCGGCATCCTCGCGATCGTCGCCCTGCAGTACACGGGCTGACCGCGAGCGCGGGCTCAGTCGCTGACGAGCTGCGCGAGGAAGTGGTACTCCCGCTGTTTGACTTCCGTTTCGTAGTACTGGAACGCCGCGAGCAACAGCAGCGCCGCGGCGAACACGACGCTCGTCACCGGCGGGGCGATCCCTACCAACTGGACGACGGCGAGCGCGCTGCCGACGATCGCGAGCGCTCCGTAGTACACCGGCCATCGTCTGCCGGGCTCCGACTCGGTCTCCAGGATCGCTTCGACCTCTTCGATCCGGTCCGTCAGCGACACCGTCTTCGTGTCGCTGTCGTACCTGACCAGGCCGACCTCCTCGAGCTTCGGAACGTGCGTCTGGTACAGCGAGATGTAGAACCGCTTGACGATGTCGTCGTCGACCTCGTCCTCGCTCTCGGCCTCGGCCGTGTCGCTCGCGAGGTCCCGCAGCACCGCCTCGCCGCCGCGCCGGTGGAGATGGTACAGGATCAGCCGTCGCCGCGAACTACTCAACACCTCGAACACCTCGTCTTTCGTGATTTCCTCCATGGGTTCAAAACTCCGCTTCGCGCGCGGACGACGGACAGGGTTCCTGCGATTGGCTTGGCTGAATGGGTACCCAATCAACCCATACTTAGTTTGTTATCACCCCCATATCGGCGCTATTCTCTGCCTGATTGCCCGCTTCTATGCCGAGACGGCGACGAGCGAAGCGGGCCCCCCGACTCCGAGCGGTCCCCCGGATCGACGCGAGCGGATGACTGAAGCGAGGCGATCAGAGCCGAGCGTCGGTCCCGAAACGATCGCGGATCGACACGTCACGCGCAGCGGGTGATCGTCCGGGAAACGGACGAAGACGACGGAAACGCGGCGAACGACGATCGGTCGACGGCGAGGGCCGCGGCGGGCGGCTCCGCACCGGAACCGTGGGAGAATTCGAGCGATACCGGTGGGTGAGGCAGTGTATAACAAAGCCCGTGTCAGCGTCTTGTCGTGGTATGCGCCGCCGGGAGGATCCGAGCGCGGACTCGACCCGGGGACCGATACGAAGCCTCCGATAATGACAACTAGCACGCTTCGAACGAAGCGGAACCGACGGACTCTGCCCCCCCGACACGGAGCGGACCGATACGCGGACCGCGTCGAGGGGCGAGAGTGACGATGTACGACGGCAACGCCGTCGGGGTCGTCGTCCCGGCGTACAACGAGGGCGGTCACGTCGGCGAGGTGATCGAGACGATCCCCCGCTACGTCGACCGGATCTACGCGATCGACGACGCGTCGACCGACGAGACGTGGGAGGAGATACGCGAACACGCAAGGCGCCGGAACGAACGGGCGGCGACTCAAAACGGGACGGGCGGAACCGGGGAGGAGACCCGGGTGGTGCCGATCAGACACGAGCGGAATCGCGGGGCCGGCGCGGCGGTGAAGACGGGCTACGCTCGCGCGCTCGACGACGGAATGGACGTGGTCGCCGTCATGGACGGCGACGGTCAGATGGACCCCGCACACCTCGAGCGGCTCATCGAGCCGGTCGCGGCCGGCGAGGTGACGTACGCGAAGGGGAACCGGCTCCGGTCCAGCCGCGATTTCGCCTCGATGTCGCGCTGGCGGCTGTTCGGGAACCTCCTGCTCACCATGCTGACGCGCGTTTCGAGCGGCTACTGGGAGCTGTCCGACCCGCAGAACGGGTTCACGGCGATCTCAAACGAGGGACTCCAGATCGTCCGCTTCGACCGACTGTACGACCGGTACGGCTTCCTCAACGACCTCCTGTTCGCGCTAAACGTGAACCGGCAGCCGATCGCCGACGTCTCTCACCCGGCGCGGTACGGCGACGAGCGGAGCACGATCCAATACTCGACGTTCGTCCCGCGCCTCTCAGCGCTGATCGCGCGGAACTTCCTCACCCGGATCGGCCGGTCGTACGTCCTCCGGCGGTTCCATCCGCTGGCGGCGTGCTACTCGCTGGGTGCGGTCGTGCTGCTCGCCGGCGTCACCGCCGGCGGCTACTCCGTGTGGAGCGCCGGCGTCGACACGTTCCTCGGCGGAATGGTGTCGTTCGTCGTCGCGACCCTCGGGCTCCTGTTGGTGTTATTCGGGACGTGGCTCGACGTCTCGGAAAACGAGGGACTGGTTCACGACATCGGCTCGGTCGGGATCGACGGGAGCGGTCGCTTCGGGGCCGCCAACGAGGACCGAGGACTGGACGTGGCTCACGACGGCGGAACGACCGGCGACGGCACGGAGGCCGACGGGCGATGACGGAGGTCGCGTTCGTGCTCGGCACCGAGTCCGAGGCGGTCAGGCTCGCGCCCGTGATCCGGGCGTGCGAACGACGCGGCGTGGACCACGCGGTGATACACACGGGAGAGCACGGAGCCGAGACGCTCGAACGGTCGGTGTTCGACGGGTTCGACGTCCCGAGCCCCGATATCGCGCTCGACGTCGGCTCGGGCCCGCACGGGAGACAGACTGGGACGATGCTGGCCGCGATCGAGCGGGCGCTCGCGGAGACCGACCCGGCGGTCGCGGTCGTGCACGGGGACACGAACAGCGCCCTGGCCGGCGCGGTCGCCGCGAGCAAGATGCGTCCGAAGGTCGCCCACGTCGAGGCCGGGCTCCGGAGCTTCGACCGGTCGGCGCCGGCGGAGACGAACAGAGTGATCGCGGATCACGTCGCCGATTACCTGTTCGCCACGACGGAGAAGGCCCGGTGGTATCTCGTCCGCGAGGGCGTCACGGAGCTGCGGATCACCGTCACCGGGAGCACGGCGGTCGACGCCCTCGAACGCGTCCGCGACCGCTCGCGCCCGGAGCGCGAGGTGCTCGACGAGTTCGGGCTCCGAGCGGGCGGGTTCCTTCTCGTCGACGTCCGCCGGCGGGGGAACGCCGACGATCCGGGGCGCTTCCGTGCGGTTCTCGACGGCGCCGCCCGTGCCGGGAGCGCCCACGGCTTGGAGGTCGTCCGTCCGGTTCGTCCGCGTGCTCGCGAGCGCTCAGGGGAGGTCGTCCCCGACGGACCCGCCCCGGTTCGGACCGTCGAGCCGCGGCGATACGCCGCGTTCGTGCGGCTCCTGTCGGCGTCCGCGGCCGTCGTCACGGACTCGAGTTGCGTGCAGGAGGAGGCGTGTATCCTCGGGACCCCGTGCGTGACCGTGCAGAACGCCACCGAGCGGTCGGAGACGACGGAGGTTGGCGCGAATCGGCTCGGTGCGCGCGATCCCGACGGCGTCTGCCGTTCGGTGACCGAGGCGCTCGAGTCGGACGGCGAGTGGGAGAACCCCTACGGGACCGGCGGGGCCGCGGACCGCGTCCTCGGCGCGCTTCCCGTGGACGCGGAACGCGGGGAGATAGTCCGGTGAGAGCGGTCCGGCGTTCGGTTCCGGTCGCGGGTTAGCTCGGAGCGCTCGCCCGGACGGTTCGGTCCCCGGTCACGGTGACGAAGCAGCCGGCCATCCGGAAGGAGACGGAGAGGTCCATCGAGTCGCTGCGTTGGGCCTGCTCGACGAGGCGCGCGAGCGATTCGACGTCGAGGACGTCGTACAGTCGGTCGTCGATCCGTTCGGGTTCGATACCGCGTTCGTCCGCGACGGTCGTAACGATATTCCAGCAGAGGGTGTCGACGATGTCCGGTGTCATGTGCGTGGATGTATGCAACGGCTACGGGGGCATCTCCGTTGTGTCGACGTGTATGGCATGTCAATCGAGCGTGCACTACACACGTAGTATCACGTCAAGCAGTGGCGCAACGTCGGGACGGGCACGTCGGCCGCGTCGCCCCCGTCGCGGGCGCCGTCCATCTGGAGCGCCGCCCGTTCGGAGCGTCGCCCGTCCGGAGCACCGCTCGCGGTTCGCCCGACTAACCGTCTGCCCGCACTCCGTTCCGACCGCCCGGCCTACCGCCCGCCAGCCAGCCGGCTCGCGACGCCGTCCCGGTCCGAGCGTATCCGCTCCGCGAGCTCGGAGACCTGCGCCAACACGGGGTAGCGAGGCCCGTCCGTCGGCTCGTACAGGTACTCGTAGAAGGCGTGCTCCCCGTCGACGTCGACCGCGGAGTCCGGCGTCATGGGCGGGTCCGTGAGCGCCTCCTGTCGCTCGGCGGCGATCCCGTCGCACTCGCGTTCGAGCTCTTCGAGCCGCCTCCAGACGTCGATCGCCGCGTCGGTGCCGGCCCCGGAGACCCCGTCGAGGTGTTCGAGGAGCCGGCGGCGGCGGCGGTCGACGCAGGAGAGGTCGTTCTCGAACGACCGCAACGCCTCGATCTCCTCGCCGATCGCCTCGGCGAGCGAGGAGCGCGCGTCGGCCGCGTGTCGGCTCCGACTGACGAGCGCCGACTGCGCCGCCTCGGACAGGGTGCCGTTCGACGCCAGCGCCGTCGCCGTGTCGGGACCCAGCTCCGCGGCGAGGCTCTCCGGGACCGTCTCGTCGTACTCCTCCCTGTAATGCGGCACCGACATCACCGTGTCGCGGTACGCCGCCAGCACGCGCCTGAGTTTGACGTCACCGTCGGCGCGGTCGACCGTGCGAACCGCCGCCATCTGTCCGTCGAATCCCGACGGCGTCGATCCGGTCGGCGCCGGATCGAGCGCGGAGACGCGGTCAGCGAACTCCTCGAACGCGTCGCGCTCTGCGAGGACGCGCCGCTGCTCGTGCTGGCCGGCGTCGGCCGCCTCGCGGACGTACGCGAACGCGAGGAACGCCGCGAGCCCGACGACGACCGCCCCGACGACGACGGTCGGCTCGGTCGCCGCCGCGCCGACTTCACACGAGAGGGTCGTGCACTCCCCCGTCGCCGCCGGGTCCGCGCTGGGGATCCGGAAGGCGTTGGCGGAGCCCGAATACACGCTCATTGGATCCGTTAACACGGTGCACACACAAAGCACTTACGTCCGATTCACGGCGGAAAGAAGACGATCCCTCGCGCCGCTGCTGATCGGGCTCACCTGACGAGGGGGAAGGCGCGTCGGAAGCGGTCCCGAGAAGCGGACGGTCCGGCTACTCGACGACGCCGTCGTCGGTGATCACGGTGTCGATCATCCCGATCGGGGTGGCGTCGTAGCTCGGGTTCTCGATCTCGACGTCCTCGACGGGTTCGCGCATCACCTCGACGGCGTCGCGGAACTCGTTCTCGAACCGGAACTCCTCGATCGTCTTCGCGCCCGAGCCGACCGCGGTCACCGGCACCTCGAGCTCGCGCGCGGTGACGACCACGGGGAACGTTCCGATCCGGTTGTAGTAGGTGCCGCCGGTGATGCAGGTGATCCCGAGGAGGACGCGGTCGCAGTCGCGCAGGGCGTACCCCATCGCGCTGTCGACGACCATGTGGACGTCGACGCGGGGCATCCCGGCGAGGACGCGCGCCGTCTTTCGGCCGAGCGTGCGCGGGCGCGCCTCCGTGACGTAGACGGTCAGGTGCGCGCCGTCGCGGGCGGCGTTCTCGATGGACTCCAGCACCGTCGTCGAGTAGTCGTGGACCAACAGCGTGTCGCCGTCCTCGATGCGTTCGGCCGCGTTGGCGGCGGCCTCCCCCTTCGCCGTCTCGATGTCGTCGGCGACGCGGTCGATGGTCTCCTGCAGCAGCTGTTTGGCGTCCTCGACGCTGGTCGGCTCGCCGATGATGGAGCGCTCGACGTCGCGCATCGCGTTGTGAAGCGCGGCGTGAGAGGGGTTCGACCGGCGAAGCACGCCCGCGTTGTGTTCGAGGTCGCGCTCGAACTCGTCGACCGTCACGTACTCGCGGTCGAGCAGTTCCGCGAGCGCGCGCGTCGCCTTCACGGCCACCGCCGACGTGCTGTGAGTCCGCATCGCCCGGATCTCGGCGACGGTCTCGTCGATCATACAGATACCGTCGTCGCGGCCGTTCAAAGGGGTTCCGGGGTTTCGTCGGTCGATCCGAGCGAGCGGATCCGACTGGCGACGAGATCGGCGTGTTCCATCACAGACAAGTGCGGTGGCGCGTGCCTGCGAGCGGGCCACCGGCCCGCGAGGAGCACGCGCGAGGGAGTCGGCCGGCGCTCGTAAGCGCCGGCCGACTAGGCTGGGGAGGTATGAGGCTGGGTGCGGTCGCGGTCGGGGAGGACTCAAAGGGGCAGTCGCCGGCGGCTCCGTCGCCGGCTGCCAGAGGCGCGAAGCGCCTCGCGGCTGGGACTTTGGAAGTGTTCACAGTTGGAACACAGACAACTGCTTATAAGCGAGCGGCTGGTGGTTTGAAGAAGTTCCGACGATCGAAGGGGGCCGAATCCGAAACGACGTGCTCCGCGACGTCTCAGGCGTACTTCGCGACGATGTTGAGCACGTCGTCGAGCTCGTCGCCGTCGAGCGAGTAGCGCTCCTGGGCGAACACCGAGCGCAGCTCGGTGCGGTCTTCGGGGAGGAGGTCGGCGATCTTCACGGCGGTGGGGACGTCGATCTGCTCCAGTTCCGTCAGCTCCTCGACGAGCTCGCGGGACTCCTCGGCGTCGAGCCGGGCGAACCGGTTGACGTGCTCGATCGCGCGAGCGAGCTCGTAGCGGAGGTCGCGTTCCTCGTCCTGGGCGCGCTCCGCCTCGATGTCCACGAGGACCTCCTTCGCCTCGGAGACGGTGACGTACTCCTCGTCGACCTTCTCTTTGAAGATCGTCATCTCAGTTCTGCTGGGCGCTCATGTGGGCGGCGCGGACGATGAGCGTCTTCGTCTTCCCGCCGTCCGAAATCTCGACTTTGAACGCGGCGCCCTGCTTGCCCACGACGGTGCCGGTCCGGCCGTCGAAGCGCGGGTGGAAGCGACCCTCCTGCACGCTGGGGTCGATCTTGAGGTGGACCTGCGAGCCCGACTCGAACTCCTGGATGGCTCGCTGCGGCGGCGACGTGCCGCGGTCGCGCGGTTTGTTCGAGAGCTTGTCGCGGGTCGCCTTCTGGGGCCCATTGGAACTCGGCATGGTCTTGGGCTACGTTCCGCTGCCGCAGGTATAAATGGTGCGTTACGGCCGCCGCCCGAGAGCGGGTACCACACGGCGGTGGCGCCGTCGCGAGCGGGGGATCTCACGGCGACGACCGCCTTCGGATCCCCCGGCGACAGCACTTCCGACCCCCCGGCGACAGCGACCACAGAGCGGGGGGTCCGAAACGCTCCGAAACCCCCGCGACGGGCGCGAAAAGTACCCTATGGAAGACCCCCTATCGAAAGTGCTAATCCCGGGAGTTCCCTAACGAGTTTATAATGAGTCACCAGTTGCCGGACGTGCAGGCGTCGGCACCCGACGTCACCGTCGGGCTCTCGCAGGTCGGCGTCACCGGCGTGGAGAAGCTCGTCAAGCTCGCCCGCGGGGACAAACGCCCCATCGTTCTCATGGCGGAGTTCGAAGTGTTCGTCGACCTCCCGAGCGGACGCAAGGGGATCGACATGTCTCGGAACCTCGCGACGGTCGACGAGATCCTCGAAGAGATCACCCGCGAGGAGGCGTACCGCGTCGAGGACGTCTGCGGGGACGCCGCCGAGCGACTCCTTGAGAAGCACGATTACACCAGCACGGCCGAGGTGTCGATGACCGCGGAGCTCGTCACCCGCGAGGACACGCCGGCGTCCGGGATCGAGACGCAGAGCACGTCTACGATCGTCGCCAGCGCGACCGCGACCGAGGCGGGCACCCGCGAGGAGATCGGCGCGGAGGTCACCGGGATGACCGTCTGCCCCTGCTCGCAGGGGATGAGCGAGTCTCGCGCCCGCGAGAAGCTCGCCGACCTCGGCGTCGACGAGGAGACGACCGAGGAGTTCCTCGACGCCGTCCCGCAGCCGGGCCACTCTCAGCGCGGCCACGCGACGCTCACCGTCACCACCGACGGCCACCCCGACCTCGACCTCCGCGACCTGATCGACGTCGCCCGTGACTCGATGAGCGCGCGGATCTACAACATGGCGAAGCGCCCCGACGAGGACCACATGACCTACGAGGCCCACGCCGACGCGAAGTTCGTCGAGGACTGCGTCCGCGCGCTCGCCGAGGGGACGGTCGAGGAGTTCGACCACCTCCCGGACGACGCCGTGGTCCGCATGAAGCAGTCGAACGACGAGTCGATCCACCAGCACAACGCCCACGCCGAGCGCGAGGTCACGATGGGCAACCTGCGGGCCGAGCTAAACGCGCGGTAGGCGCGGACTGGCCCTCGCTCGCGGAACGGTCATGGGGTCCCGGCTCTGCTACGCTCCCCTTCTTCGGACGCGTTTCGTCCGAAACAGTTGATCACTGAAGAGTACGAGGTAAATCGAGAGCCGTGGTACCGTGACGTTCGGAAGCGTTATGCCCCAAAGGACTGTACGTTTGATTGCAATGGCAAACGGAAAAGTTGATTTCTTCAACGATACTGGCGGCTACGGTTTCATTTCGACTGACGACGGCGATCTCGACGACGACGAGGACGTGTTCTTCCACATGGAGGATGTTGGCGGTCCGGACCTCGAAGAGGGTCAGGAGATCGAGTTCGACATCGAATCGTCCCCCAAGGGACCTCGCGCGACGAACCTCGTCCGCAACTAACGACTACTTCTGCCCTCGTTTGCAGCGATGGCCGGAAGTCTGTTTTTCCAGACGCTCACACGCCTAGTCAGCGGTCGCTGTCCGTGTTGTATTGACCGGAGCTAGATCAGAGTGCGTCGGTGAGTCGTGAGTAGAGCCGACTCACCCGAACGACAGCGGATCCGACTCCGCCCACCGCGGCTCGAACTCCTCGCTCACGCTCGTCGCGAACTCCGCGTCCTTCACGTCGATCATCGCGAACGGCTCGTCCCCCGAGAGCGGGTGCGGCACTTCGATGCACACCTCGATCCCGTCGAACACGTTGAACGTGCCGTCGACGCCCGCGGTCGTTCGGACCTCGAACCCCTCCATGTTGGAGAGCTCCGCGGTGTACCGCCGACCGACGCTCCGCGGCAGCGCATCGACCGTCTCCGGCGACAGCAACACCCGTATCTCGACGCCACGCTCCAGTGCCGACTCCAACTCGGCGGCCACCTGTTCGCCGATCGTGCCGAGGTCGAAGCCGGTCGCGGGCGCCCCGACGACGACGACCATCCGGCGCTCGGCGGCCGCGATCCGCTCTAAGAGGAGGTCCGTCGCCTCCTCCGCGCCGACGGCCGCGGTCCAGAACTGGCCGTCCACCGGCTCCCCCGCGTCGAGCTCCGTCGAGAGGTCCGCGACCACCTCCTCGTACTGCTCCACCTGCGTCTCCAGCTCGCGTTTCTTCTCGTCGAGCAGGCGGTCGAGCGCGGCGTCGGGCTCGACCGCCGCGTACTTCTTCGGCCGACTGGCGGCCTGGCTCCGGACGAGGTTGTGCTGCTCCAAGCTGTTGAGCACGTCGTACACGCGTCCCATGGGGACCTCGCTGGCCCGCGAGAGGTCCTTCGCGGTCGTCGGCCCGGTGCGCAGCAGCGCGCGGTAGGCGCGCGCCTCGTACTCGGAGAGCCCCAGATCCCGGAGAGATGCCATACCATCCGATCACGCGGCATTGACATAAACACGTCGCCCGTTTACACGCGGGTGCGGTGGTGAGCGGCGCTCCGCGGCTACCGGACGATCGATCGAATCGACGCAGACGACCGAAGGCGGACGACAACGACGGATACCGCGTCCTACTCCGCAGTCTCGGCGACTCGCCGCATCAACTCGTCCGGCGTTTCCGCCGGCTCGGAGACCGCGTCGCCGGCGACGACAAGCGCCGACCCCGCGGGGACCGACCGCGGCGCCGGCGACCCCTCCGCGTGGGCGTTCGGGGCGACGACCTTCTCGTGGTCGGCGACTCGCCAGGCCGCGCGGTGGAGGTCGCTCCCCGGCTCGTCGCCGACCGCGATAACGGTGGTGCCGCGGAGCAGGCGCCCGACGAGGCTCCCATAACCGGCGACCTGCATGCCAAGCCGCTCCGTGGCCCCGGCGAACGACGCCGCGGTCTCGCGGGCGACCTCGCGGTAGCGGTCCTCGCCGGTCAGCGCGGCCAAGTCGAGTAGCGCGGTCGCCATCTCGACGTTGCCGTCGAGGGGACGGAAGGGGCGGTCGAGCAGGCCCGGCCCCGACCGCGGTCCGTCGACGAAGGAGCCGTCCACGTGAAGTCGATCGATCGCTCGGTCCGCGACCGCGCGGGCGACGTCGGCTCCATCACCGAGAACGCCGGCCGCCCGCACGTACGCGCTCACGACGCGAGCGACGTCGTCGAGCAAGTCCGACTCGCCGACCTCGTCGCTGCCGCGGTAGCGGGTCACCTCGCCGGTGTCGGCGTCGATCAGGTCGCGTTCGAGACCGTCGAGGATCCGGTCGGCGTACTTGCGGGCACGCCAGTCGTCGGTGTACGCGGCGACCGCGAGCAACGCGTCGGCCGCGAGCGCGTTCCCGCCCGCGAAGACGGTGAGGTCGCGGCGGGGCGGGTCGAGATCCGCGCGGTCGTCGGCGGGCGCGGCGTAGTAGGCGCGACCGAGCCCGGGCCCGAGGCTCCCGCCGACGCCGTAGCCGGTCCAGAGGTCGTCGGTGAGGAAGTCGACCGCGTCGGTCGCGGGCCCCAGGTACGCCTCGTCGCCGGTGTAGAGGTAGGCGTTCGCGAACGCGCGCGTGACCGCCGCGTTCGTGTCGATCGGCTTTTCGTAGGCGACGTCGCCCCAGTCGCGGGTCCCGGCGAACCGGAAGAAGCCGCCGGCGACGTCGTCGGCGAGGTGGTCGCGAACCGCGTCGAGCGTCCGGAGGGCGCGATCGCGGTCGCGCTTCAGCGCGAACTCGACGGTGCGGGGAAGCGGGAACTTCGCGTCCGTCCCCCAGCCGGCGTGCTCCTCGTCGTACTTCACCTCCACCTGCCCGGCGAGGTGGCTCTCGATCGCGTCGGTCAGCTCCCCGCGGGGCGGGAGGTCGGCGTCGAGCGCGCGCGGCACTCTCCCCCCCGAGCGCCCCTTATCGGCCCACATCTGGCGGACGGACTCCAGCACCTGCCGCATCCCGTCGACGTCGAGGTAGCCCGCGCCGGTGAGCAGTTCGCCGTCGGGCGTGAGGAACGCCGTGGTCGGAAACCCGCCCATGTTGTACCGCTCTCGCACGCGCGGGAGACGGTCGACGTCGACGCGGACCGGGACGAACCCCTCGTTGACGTTGGCGGCGATCCGGGGCTCGGCGTACGTGAC
>NZ_NHPF01000136.1:0-3049 GCF_002252925.1 Halorubrum sp. Ea8 | reverse complement strand
ACGTGCGGATCTCTCGGAGGTTCTCTTTATCAACGAGGCCTACGCGGATTTGTTCGACCAACCGGTCGAACGCCTGTATGACGACCCGATGGCCGTTCTCGACGCCGTTCATCCGGACGACCGCGAGGCGTACCACTCGGACCTCGTCGCCATGAGCGAACACATCCGCGGGGAGGAGTCGGGGCCGTACACGTTCAGTCACCGACTCCGCGTGGACGGTGAGACACGTTGGGTTGAGGTACGCGGCTATCCGAGCCGCGGTCCAGGCGGTGCCGTTGACCGGATCGTCGGGGTCATTCGAGACGTTACCGATGCGCGGCGCCGTGAGCGCGAGTACGAGCAGATATTCAACGGCGTTACCACTGCGATCGCAGTCCACGACCCCGACACGGGTGAAATGGTCGACGTGAACGACAGTTACGTCGAACTGTTCGGATACGACTACGACACGATTCTTCAACAAGGAATCAACGACCTCCGTGTTCCCGAGGAAGGCTACACTGATGAGCGCGCGAGACGGCTTATCACCGATGTCGGCGAAACCGAGGAAGATGAAACAGTCGAGTGGCGAATTGAGACTGCTGAGGGCGACCATCGTCTCGTCGAAGCGAACCTCACAGTCGCGACTGTAGGCGGTCAGCGACGTGTCCTCTCGTTGATGCGTGATATTACAGAACAGAAACGTCGCGAGCGGGAGTACGAGCAGATATTCAACGGAGTCAACGACGCTATCGCCATCTTCGACCCGGAGACGCTCTCCTTTGCTAGTGTGAACGATTCGTATCACGAACTCGTAGGATGCGACGATCTCGAGCGTATTCGCGAACTCGGTATCGAGGGTCTCAGCGCGACTGAGGACGGGTACACAGCGGAACGGGGTAAAGAACTGATTCAGACTGTGGCCCGTTCGGGGGAACCGAAGACCATCGAGTGGAAGGTCGCCCCGCCGGACGAGGAGCAGTCATGGATAGAGGTCACGTTAGCGACGGCCGAGATCGGTGGTGAACAGCGAGTTCTGTCGATCCAGCGTGATATCACGGAGCGGAAGCGTCGCGAACGAGAGTTCGAACAGGTCTTCAACGGTGTGACGGACGTGATTGGAATCTACGACCCGCAGACCGCGGAGCTACTCGATGTCAACGACACCATGTGTGAGCTCCTCGGATATGACCGTGACACGATCATCGATATGGACCCAGAAGAGGTGACGGCGACGGCACTCGGATTCGACGCGGACACGATCGGAGAGGTCGTCCGCGACGTGGCCAAATCCGGTGACCCGGTGAGGGACATCGAGTGGGCGTTGCGGACCGCCAGCGGCGATGTCGTATGGCTTGAGGTCAACGCGACCTTAACAGAGATTGGCGGCGAGCAGCGTGTGGTCACTATCGCTCGGGACGTCACTGGACGGCGCGACCGCGAAGAACGCGTTCAAGTGCTAAACCGTGTACTGAGACACAATGTGCGGAATGATATGGACGCGGTCTTGGGATACACGGCTACAATTGCGGAGGCGGCGGAAGATGAGGTCGTCCGAGAATACGCCGAAAGCGTTCACGACATTGCGAACAGCCTCTTGGAACTGAGCGGTAAGGCGCGTGCCGCCAGTCAGATGCTTCAGGACAACGACAACCCGGAAAATCGCAGAGGGGGAACAGTACTGGAGTCTGTCGTCGCCGACCTCCGTGAGTCTCACGACGAAGCGACGATTCAACTGTCCTCCGCGGAGGCTCCCGCACCGGCTGATACAGCCGTTTTTCGACTGGTCTTAAGCGAGCTCGTCGAGAACGCCGTTGAACACGCCGGCAACTCCCCGGAAGTCGAAATTGAGACGACGCAGTCTACGGCCAATGATGAGACGCGAGTCACGGTGCGTGACGATGGGCCCGGGATCCCCGACCGCGTACTTACTCCGTTCCGAGCCGACGGTGAGTCGCCGTTCCAGCACAATCACGGAATTGGCCTCTGGCTTGTCAACTGGGGTGTTCGGCAACTCGGTGGCGGTATCGAGTTTGAGCGGCCCGCCGATGGTGGAACAGCCGTTCACATTTCTTTGCCAAACGTACTGCGTTGACGGCTGTGAATGAAGCAGCAGGCCCGGTTCCGAACAGGCTCGTTCTGCTTTGTTGAAATTCTCAGCAGGTGACACGTTCCACTACGATCACAGTTAGTACAACCTACGATGTCACCACCCTTTTTTCACTCTCTCGCAGTTGGGTGAATGCTTCTGCTAGGGTCGCAAGGATGAGTAGCGAAAACGGGAGTCCGACAATACCTGACAGCAGGATTCCTATTGCTTGCCCGGCAATGGCACCGACCACTAACGATGTAATCGCTGTTAACACACCTGAGATGAGCCCAATCCCAGCGACAACTACTAATAATAATCCAAACAGTCGCAGCCAATGGCCGCGCGTTAGCTGCCAGCTATCTCGAAACCCGGCGATGAAGTTCTTGTCCTCTACCGCAACATACACGATCATGAAGATGAACGCGACGTACGCGATGATCCCGGGAATAACAAAGAGCACTGATCCGACGAACATGAGAACCCCGTATATGAGCCCACCAACGAGTGAGTTTAGCAGGACCGGCACAATATTTCGCGTGTAGTACTCTGACGGAATTGTCCGTGTATGACCGCCGACAAACGTTCGAATCGTGACAACCGTGAGCCATTGAAGCCCGAGCAACATGAGGATAGCTGCGCTCACGGAAACGGCAAGCGGGGCGTCGATTGACGGGAGAGCTACGTTCTCTGTCGGCGTACCTGACTGCTCAAGCCCCGTGACGACAGCGCTATAAAACGGGATCTGCCACGCAGCCCCGATAATCAAATATGCGACCATCAACAGCAAGCCGTTACGATTCGCGACACGACTGATTCCGCCAGCAAGCGATGAACCAATGTTGAGTGTCACGCTAGATACATCTCGTGTCGACCTGATACATTGTACTGACGCGTTTCACTCTCTGAAACTCGGCGTTTCACGGAGGTGTGTTGGAACTTTATCACTACATCAAATAGACTCACATGGAAATATCAGAA
>NZ_NHPF01000075.1:0-9917 GCF_002252925.1 Halorubrum sp. Ea8 | reverse complement strand
TCTAAGATCCGCCGAGTCTAGCGTCCGTCGGCCCTCGACTCCGGCGATCGACCCGACTCATCCGTCGCTCCGATCCGACATATCAAATCCCGGATCCTCGGTCGGCGGGCCGATTCGGACCCGATCCGGTGGGTCGTAGTTGCCCGACTGACACGACGAAACCGGAAATATCGAGTGACTGCGGGGGTCGAACCGCTGATCGATGCCGTTTATAACGGTATATTTATTTATTTAGAACGGCAATGTCCGGTCAGTTGCATGTACGACCTCACGGGTTTTCAGCGTGACCTGCTCTACGTGATCGCCGGCCTGGACGAGCCCCACGGGCTCGCGATCAAAGAGGAGCTGGAGGACTACTACGAGAAAGAGATCCACCACGGCCGGCTCTACCCCAACCTCGACACGCTCGTCGAGAAGGGCCTCGTCGAGAAGGGCCAGCGGGACCGGCGCACGAACTACTACACCCTGACCCGCCGCGGCCGACGCGAGATCGAGGCCCGGACGGAGTGGGAGACCGAGTACGTCGACCACTGAGCGGTCGGTTCCGTCTCCGCGGTCCCTCCCTCTCGCCTCTCTCTCCCCGCGCCGCGAGCCGCGGTTGGATGTTTCTCCAACGACCGCCGAATCGCCCCGGATTTATTCCATCCGCGTGCCACGCGTCACCATGGATCGCCACACGGCCACGCCCGACGTCACGGACCTCCCGGGCGATCGCGCGCGGGAGTGGGTCGACTACCACCACGAGTCGGCCGCGCCGAGCACGTACGTCTACGAGTTCGTCTGGGACCGCACCGCGCCCGCCGAGGGCCCGTTCTGCACCGACGTCGACGGCAACGTCCTCATGGACTTCACGAGCCACGTCGCCGCCGCGCCGCTCGGGTACAACAACCCGAAGATCATGGAACCGCTCGCGGAGTTCGACCTGGTCGACCCGCTGAAGATCGCGGGTCAGGACTTCTACGTCGCCGGCGGCGAGTCGCCCGGCGACGGGCTCCCGGGCTCGTCCGGGCTGATGGAGCGGCTCACCGAGGTCACCGACCACTACGACATGGACACCGTCTTCCTCTCGAACTCCGGGGCCGAGGCGGTCGAGAACGCGATCAAGATCGCGTACGACGACTCCGGCGGCGCCAAGCACGCGATCACCTTCGACGGCGCGTTCCACGGGCGGACGCTCGGCGCGCTCTCGCTCAACCGGTCCAAATCCGTTTACCGCCGGGAGTTCCCGGAGATCAGCGGCGTCCACGACGCCCCGTTCTGCGACGACCGGACCTGCACCCCGGAGACCTGCTCGTGCGGCTTCTTCGTCGACGGCGTCTCTCGGCTCCGGGAGAAGCTCGACCCCGAGCGCGGTCACATCGACCCGGACGACGTGGCGTACCTCATCTTGGAGCCGATCCAGGGCGAGGGCGGCTACCGGTTCCCCTCCGAGGCGTTCACCGACGAGGTCGCCGCCCTCGTCGACGAGCACGACATCACCCTGATCGCCGACGAGATCCAGTCCGGCGTCGGTCGCACCGGCGAGATGTGGGGGTCCGACCACTACGCGCTCGAACCGGACGTGATCTCAAGTGCCAAGGGGCTCCGCGTCGGCGCGACGGTCTCCCGCTCGGACGTGTTCCCCGAGGAGAAGAGTCGGCTCTCGTCGACGTGGGGCGCCGGCGACGTGATCGCCTCCGCGCAGGGCGCGCTCACGCTCGACGCCATCCGGGAGTACGACCTCATGGACAACGCCACGGTCCGGGGCCGACAGTTCAAGGAGACGATCCGCGACGCCGACCTCCCGGGCGTGACCGACGTCCGCGGGAAGGGACTGATGCTCGCGCTCGACTTCGACTCGAAGGAGCGCCGCGACGCGGTCCAGAAGGGCGCGTTCTCCCGCGGGCTGCTCACGCTGGCGTGCGGCCACGACGTGCTCCGGATCCTGCCGCCGCTCGACGTCACCGAACGCGAGATCGACCTCGGCTGTGACCTGTTGGCCGCCGCCATCGCCGAAACGGCCTGAACGACGCGTTACCGGTCCGCGTACCACTCCGCGAACTTCTCTAACGCCCGCCCCCGGTGTGACACCGCGTTCTTCCGGTCGGTGTTCATCTCGGCGAACGTCTCGCCGTCGTGTTCGAAGATCGGGTCGTAGCCGAAGCCGCCGTCGCCGCGCGGCGCTACGATCCGCCCGGGGACGTACCCCTCGAACAGCTTGACCGGGAGCGCGTCGGTCGATTCGCCCGCGCCGTCGGCGTTCGATTCGCCCGCCCCGTCGCCGTCCGATTCGCCCGCCCCGTCGTCAACAGCTCCCTCCCCGTCCGGTCCGGCCGCGGCGGCCGCGTCTCGGTCGCCCCGGTCGACGGGGTCCGGGCTCGCGGCGAACCCCTCGCCGTCGCAGTAGCCGAGCGTGCAGCGGAACGCGGCCCGGCGGTCGTCGAGGCCGGCGGCGATCTCGTGGACGCGCTCGACCCCGAGCGTCTCCTCCACGTACGAGGAGTACGGACCGGGGAACCCGTCGAGCCCCTCAACGAACAGCCCCGCGTCGTCGACGAGCACCGGCTCGCCCGCGTGGCGGTACGCCTCCCGCGCGCCCCGCGCGGCGATCGGCCCGAGCCCGTCGGCCTGGATCTCCGTGTAGTCGAAGTCGAGTCGCTCCACCGAGCCGTCCGGCAGGTACCGCTCCGCCTCGCGCACTTTCCCGGGGTTCGTCGTCACGTATCTGAGCACGGATCCGGCTGGGGGCGGCCGAAACGAATAGCCGTCGGTCGCGGGCGCCGCCGCGGTCGACCCGCTCGGCGGACCGCCGGCAGTACGCTTTTGTTGGTTCGTCGGAATCTCCCGCGTATGTCCCTCCCGACGTTCGAGAAAAAGCGGCTGATAGGGCTCGTCGCGGTCCTCTCGTTCGGGCTCACCTCGCTGTTCGCCGTCCTCCTCCCGGGGGCGTTGGGGCCGCTGATCCCCGCCACGTTCATCCTCGGCTTCTTCGTGATCATCCCGCTCGTGCTGCTGCTCGGCGAGGACTTCCCGCTCGTCGAGTCCGGGGACGCGGCCGGTGCGTCGGCCGCGACGACCGCGGCGGCCGGGGATCCCCTGGAGACGCTCCGCGAGCGGTACGCCACCGGCGAGATCGGCGAGGAAGAGTTCGAGCGCCGGCTCGACCGACTGCTGGAGACCGAGGATCTGAAGGGGCGAATCGACGCCGACGCCGCGGACCGACGCGACTCCCGTGACCGTCGCGAGCGCGAGACGGAACTGGAGTAGCGGACGGGAGAACGCGGCGTCGACCGCTCCGTCGGTCGCCGTCGCTCGCCGCCGACCCGCGACCAGCGCCGCCGATCCGCGCCGCTCGCCGCCGATCCGCGCCGCTCGCCGCCGACCCGCGACCAGCGCCGCCGACCCGCGAAGGACACCCTCTTAAGAATCGACCATCAGGAACGGACGGACATGTTGATCGCCGGAACCGTCATCGCCGATCCGGAGACCGTCGTCCCCGACGGCGCGGTCGTCGTCGAGGGCGCGACGATCGCCGCGGTCGGCGCCGCCGCCGCCCTCCGCGAGGAGTACCCCGACCACGAGCGCCGCGAGGTCGACCTCGTCGCGCCCGGGTTGATCGGGGGCCACGTGCACTCGGTGCAGTCGCTCGGCCGGGGGATCGCCGACGACGCCGCCCTCCTCGACTGGCTGTTCGACGCCGTGCTCCCGATGGAGGCCGCGATGGACGCCAAGGCGACCCGCGCCGCCGCCGAGCTCGGGTACCTCGAATGCCTCGAGAGCGGGACGACGACCGTCGTCGACCACCTCTCCGTCAACCACGCGGAGCAGGCGTTCGAGGCCGCGATAGACACGGGGATCCGCGCGCGGCTCGGGAAGGTGCTGATGGACCGGGACTCCCCGGACGGACTCGTAGAGGACACGGACGCCGCGCTCGCCGAGAGCGAGGCGCTCGTCGAGGAGTACCACGGCGCCGCCGGCGGTCGGATCCGGTACGCGGTCACCCCCCGGTTCGCCGTCACCTGCACGGAGGCGTGCCTGCGGGGCTGCCGCGAGCTCGCCGACCGCCACGAGGGCGTGACGATCCACACCCACGCCAGTGAGAACGAGGACGAGATCGAGACCGTTGAGGCCGACACGGGCAAGCGGAACGTCCTGTGGCTCGACGAGGTCGGGCTCACGGGACCGGACGTGACGCTCGCCCACTGCGTCCACACAGACGAGCGCGAGCGAGAGGTGCTCGCCGAGACCGACACGGTCGTCACCCACTGCCCCTCCTCGAACATGAAGCTCGCCTCCGGGATCGCCCCGGTCCACGACTACCTCGACCGGGGGATCGCGGTCGCGCTCGGCAACGACGGCCCGCCCTGCAACAACACGCTCGACCCGTTCACCGAGATGCGGCAGGCGAGCCTCCTCGGGAAGGTCGACGCGCGCGACCCGACCCGGCTCCCCGCCGCGACCGTGTTGGAGATGGCGACGACGAACGGCGCGCGCGCCGCCGGCTTCGACCGACTCGGCGCCCTTCGAGAGGGCCACCGGGCCGACGTGATCGGGCTCACCACCGACCGGACGCGCGCCACGCCGATCCACGACCCGCTCTCGCATCTCGTGTACGCCGCTCACGGCGACGACGTGGTCTTCACGATGGTCGACGGCGAGGTCCGGTACGAGGGCGGCGAGCACGTCGGGACCGACGCCGACGCGGTCCGCGAGCGCGCGACCCGACAGGCGAAGCGCGTGGTCGACGAAGCGGGCATCGACACGGCCGATCCGTGAACGGTCGCTCAGACGTCTCTCGTCGGTGTCTATCCGGCTAATCCAGACGATTGAAAGCGGTTTGATCCGCATTAATTCGGGCTGAGAATCTCCGTTATATACCCGTCCGGGGCGCGTAGGGCGAATCACCATGACGGACCGACCGCGGACGACAGGCGACGACCGCTCTCAGGACACCCCCGCCGACGGCTTCGGACGACGTGAGTTCGTGGCGCTCGGCGCGGGCGCGAGCGCGACGCTACTCGCCGGCTGCGCCGGCGACGGTGCGCTCCCCTCGTCGGACGGCTCGGACGGCTCGGACGGCTCCGACGGCTCGGACGGCTCCGACGGGTCGCAGACGCTCACCGGTAACTTCCGGCTCCTCATCAGCGACGCGCCGGCCGACATCGGCGACTTCGATCAGCTGAACGTCACCCTCGACGAGGCTCGGATCTTCGAGGCACGGGACGAGGACGACGACGAAGACGATGACGACGAGGACGCGGAGCCCGACGAACAAGAGACAGACGGTGAGGACGACGGCTCCGAAGAGGCCGGGAACGCGACCGAAGCGGAGAACGACCCGCCGAACGGAACCGCGGACGAGGACGACGTGGAAGGCGATGCGGAGGACGACGTGGAAGGCGATGCGGAGGACGACGAGGAAGGCGATGCGGAGGACGACGTGGAAGGCGATGCGGAGGACGACGAGGAAGGCGATTCGGAGGACGACGAGGAAGGCGATGCGGAGGACGACGGGAACGAAGACGAGGAGGACGACGAAGACGGAGACGCGGAGGAGCGCGGCTTCACCGTCGTCGACCTCGACGGCGCCACTGTCGACCTCACGCGGGTGATCGAGGAGGACGCTATGGCCGTGTTCGACGGTGAAATTCCGGCGGGAAGCTACGAGAAGATCGAGCTCTCCGTCTCCGCCGTCGAGGGGATCGTCGACGGCGGGGAAGTCGACGTGAAGCTCCCGAGCGAGAAGCTCCGGATCACGAACGGGTTCGAGGTCACGCCCGACGAACCAGTCAGCTTCGTCTTCGACATCAACGTCGTCAGGCGCGGTCCGAACAACGGCTACATCCTCAAACCCGTGATCTCCGGGAGCGGGGTCGCGGGCCGGGACGTCGACGTCAACGAGATCGACGACGATGACAACGAGGACGAATCCGACGACGACGCCGAGGAAGCGGACGGGTCGGACAGCGACGAGGACGAATCCGCCGCCGACACCGAGGAAGCGGACGGGTCGGACGGCGACGAGGACGGGTCCGACGGCGACGGCGCCGCCGAAAACGAAACCGACGGTGCCGGAAACGAGACCGCCGCCGGCAGCGACAGCTAACCGCGGTACAGCGATTCGGGCAAGGCCGGCGTCGCTCGAACCGGCACCGGCTTCTATTTGAAACGAGGACCCGCCTACGACGACGTCTCGGCGGAAGGGACGGCGGTCGACGGACGCTTCGCCCACTCCAGCGCGGGGTCGGTGTCGTTGAACGCCTCGGTGTCGACCCCTTCGACGTCGATAGTCCGCTTGAGGTAGCGGCGCTTCGAGCGCTCGCCGACGACGGCGAACCGGTCCACGCCGCGGGCGACGGCGATCTGGGCCGACTCCCGGAGCGCCCGCCGCCCGGCGTCGGAGCAGGGCCGACTCGTCCGCACGAGGATCACGACGGCGTCGACCGCGCGGTCGGCGGTGACCGTCCGCCACCGATCGAGCAGCGCCTCGCTGTCGGCGGGGCTAAGCCCCGTTCCGTGTGGGAACTCGACGACTAGCACCTCGTCGTCGGTCCGCAGCGACCAGCGCTCGCTCGGTTGCATGTCATTGCTTCTCACCTGTCGGATAATAAATGTGCGTTCCAAATTATCTGATCTGATTCCTTGCGACAGGGCGGACGCGGCGGATCGCGTCGGAAGCGCACCGAGCGACGGATTCCCGGCCGTGTGGTCGAAGCGAGCGAACGTATCGGTCCCGAGAACTACCGGTCCGGACCGACGTCACCGTCCGTCGCCGCCGCCACGACCGCCTCGGCGAGGGCCGCGAAGTCGGCGTCCCCCGGAACGACGTCGACGTCGATCCCGTGTTCCGCCGCCGTCTCCGCGGTCGGCGGGCCGATCGCGCCCACGGTCGCGTCGTCGAGGCCGGCGATCGCCGCCTCGCGGATCCCCCGCTCGTCGGCGGCCTCGAGGAAGTGAGTCACCGTGAGCGACGAGGTGAACGCGGCGGCGTCGAGGTCGCCCGCGGCGGCCCGCTCAGTGGACTCGCCCGCCCCCTCCGGCCGTGTCAGCCGGTACAGCACCGTCTCGTTGACCGTCGCGTCGGCGTCGCGGAGGCCCTCGATCAGCACGTCGCTGCCGTGGTCCGAGCGGGCCACCTCGACGGCCTCGCCGGCGACGCGCCCGGAGAGCGCCTCGACCAGCCCCGCCGAGGTGTACTCGTCGGGGACGACGTCGACGGTCCAGCCGGCCTCGCGCGCCGCGGCGGCGGTCGCGGGGCCGATGGCGACGAGCGTCGCGTCGCCCGGCTCCCAGCCCGCCTCGGCCGCGAGCTCGACGCCGGTCTTGCTCGTGAGGACGACGTACGGCGCCGCGGCCGGCACCGCCCCCGTCGCTTCGACCGCGAGCATCGGGTCGGCGACCGGCTCGGCGCCGAGCGACTCCAGCAGCGCCGCGGCGTCGTCTATCCGCTCGTCGGCCGGGCGGAAGACGGCGACGCGGGGGGCGTCGTCGCGCCCGGCGGTCGCGTCGCGTTCGCCGGCCGCGGCGTCGCCCTCGCCGCCGCCGACCGCTCCGCGGTCGCTCACGCGTCGTCACCCCGCCCGCCGTCGTTTCGGAGGAACTCGACGACCCGGTCCCGGGCCGCGGCCACGTCGCCGATCACGGTGATCGCGGGCGGCTCGATCCCGGCCTCGTCGCGGACTTCGACGATCGAGTCGAGGGTGCCGGTCGCGACGCGCATCCCCGGCCACGTCGCGCGCTCGACCAGCGCGACGGGGGTGTCGCCGGCGAGCCCGGCGTCGCGGAGCTCGGCGGCGTACGCGGGCAGCTTGCCGACGCCCATCAGCACGACGATCGTCCCGCCGGTCGCGGCGAGCGTGTCCCAGTCGACCGCCGACTCCTCTTTCGTCGGGTCCTCGTGGCCCGTGACGAAGGAGACGGAGGAGGCGTGATCGCGGTGCGTTACGGGGATCCCGGCGACTGCGGGCCCCGCGATCGCCGAGGTGACGCCCGGGACGACCTCGAAGGGGACCCCGGCGTCGGCGAGGTGTTCGGCCTCCTCGCCGCCCCGGCCGAAGACGAACGGGTCGCCGCCCTTCAGCCGCACCACGGACTTCCCCTCGCGCGCCAGCTCGACGAGCCGACGGTTCGTGTACTCCTGCGGGGTCCAC
Organism: Halorubrum sp. Ea8; assembly: GCF_002252925.1. Lineage (NCBI taxonomy): Archaea > Methanobacteriati > Methanobacteriota > Halobacteria > Halobacteriales > Haloferacaceae > Halorubrum > Halorubrum sp. Ea8. The sequence goes on along the minus strand of NZ_NHPF01000075.1, from coordinate 1,788 downwards.
TCGCCGCCGGCGCGCTTGCCGACGTCCTCGCGCTTCTCGGCCGGGATCTCTCCGAGTATCTCCGGGCCGGGGAGCTTGTCGTGGAGGACCACGTCGGCCGACTCGATCAGCCGGGCGGCCTTCACGGTCAGCAGGTCCGGGTCGCCCGGGCCGGAGCCGACGAGGTAGACGGTGCCGAGGTCGGCCGATTCCCCGCCGTCGTCGCCCTCGATTTCCCCCTCACTCATCGTCCGCCTCCTGCCGGGTCCCCTCGTCGGTCTCGGCCTCCTCGCGGGCGGCGGCGATCAGGTCGGCCGCGCCCCGCTCCGCGAGGTCCGCCGCGAACGACTCGGCCGCCTTCGCGTGCGACCGGATCGGGAGGTCGCGGGTGTCCGCCACCTCCTCGGTGCCGTCGGTAGAGAGCACGCGGACGCGGGTGTGGACGTGCTCGCCCTGCACGAGCGCCGAGACGCCGATGGGGGCGACGCAGCCGCCGTTGAGTTCCCCGAGGATCGTCCGCTCGACGGTGACCGCCACCCGGGTCCGGGGGTGGTCGACCGCGGAGCGCACGTCCTCGATCACGTCCGGGTCGGTCGCGGTCACCGCGATGGCGCCCTGGCCCGCCGCGGGAACGAACTCCTCGCGGGGAAGCCGGGTCGTGGGAATCTCGTGGAACAGGTCGGAGCGCCGGAGCCCCGCCTCCGCGAGGACGACGGCGTCGTACTCGGTCTCGACCTTCCGCTCCATCGCCGAGCGCTCCAGGTCGGAGAGCGAGTCGAACCACTCCTCGACGGTGCGGTCGAACTCCTCGTCGATCTCGGGGTCGTCGCCGTCGGCGTCCTCGGCGCCGTCTTCGGCGTCGTCAGCACCGCTCTCCTCGGCGGTCATCGCGCTCGCCTCGCCCGAGGCGATCAGCCGGCGCTCGTGTTCCGCCTGGAGGCCGGGCGCGAGCAGCTTCTCGATCCGGGTGTCGACGTTGCCGCGGAGCGGCTCGACGACGAGGTCCGGGCGCGCGGCTTTGAGCTGGGCGGTCCGCCGGAGCGAGCCCGTCCCGATCACCGCGCCCGAGGGCAGGTCATCGATCCCGACCCCGTCGGGGTGGACGAGCACGTCGCCCGAGGGCGCGCGCTCGGGGACGCCGGCGACGACCATGTCGTCCATCCCCTCGGTCGGCACGTCCTTCAGGGAGTGGACGGCGAGGTCGGCGTCGCCGCCGAGCACCTCCTCGTCGAGCGATCGGACGAAGGCGCCGGTCTTCCCGAGCCGGTGGATCAGCTCGTCGGGGATCTGGTCGCCGCGGGTCTCGACGCGGCGGAGTTCCACGTCGCGTCGGCGGCTCGACAACGCGTCGCGGACGGTCCCGGCCTGCCGGAGGGCGAGGTCCGACCCGCGCGTGGCGAGCCTGAGGGTCTCGGTCATACCTGACCGGACGGTCCCCGCGTTCAAAAGGGCATTAGTTCGGGCGTCGCGCCGGAACGCGGACGGAAGGAGGGCGTCGCGCCGGAACGCGGACGGAAGGAGAGCGCCGCCGCGACAATTTATAAACAGAACCGGCGTGCGCCTGCGAGCGGCCGTGAGGCCGCGAGCAGACCGCACGAGGGAGGTGGCGGTCCGGCGCGGCCCCGCCCGCGCCGGGCCGTCCGCCGAGGTTGGGGAGGCGTGAGGATGCGTGAGGATGCGGTGCAGGCGGGCGGGACTCAAAGGGGCAGCCGCGAGGACGGCGCAGGCGATGCAAGCACCGCAACGAGGGAGCGTCAGCGACCGAGTGAGGCGCACAGCGAGCGTGCGCCGCCCTCGCGGCTGGGGCTT
>NZ_NHPF01000093.1:0-103790 GCF_002252925.1 Halorubrum sp. Ea8 | reverse complement strand
GGGCTGAGGGAGCGGAGGGGGCTGAGGGAGCGGAGGGAACGGAGCGAGTAAAAATCGGGCGAGCGACGGCTCGCCCGAAACGGTCGCCGCCCTGAAATCGGTCGCCGCCCCGGGAGCCGTCGCCGGCCCGGAAACGGTCGCCGCCCGGAAGCGGTCGCCGCGGCCGAACGGTTGGATTCAAGTCCGCCGCAGGGGAAGCGGGTGGTATGCAACCGGGAGATCGCGTCCGCGTCGAGCGCGGGGACGTCACGAACGAGGGCGTACTGCTCCCCTCGACGACTCGCGACCACCTCGTCGTCAAGCTCGACGGGGGGTACAACGTCGGCGTCGACCGCGACGAGGCCGACGTCGAAGTGCTCGAATCGGGCGCCCGCGACGTCGACGACGGGGCCGACGCGGGCGGCGGCGAGGCCTCCGAGATCACCTTCGACGACGACCTGCCGACGGTGTCGCTCATCTCGACCGGCGGGACGATCGCCTCGACCGTCGACTACCGGACCGGCGCGGTCACCGCCCAGTTCGACGCCGAGGACGTGCTTCGGGCCGTGCCCGACCTAGCCGGCCGCGCGAACTACCGCGGGCGCGTCGTCGCCAACATCCTCTCCGAGAACATGGAGCCGTCCATCTGGCGGGAGCTCGCCGAGGCGGTCGCCGAGGAGGTCGCGGCCGGCGCCGACGGCGTCGTCGTGATGCACGGCACCGACACGATGCAGTACTCCGCCTCCGCGCTCTCCTTCATGCTCGACTCGCCCGTTCCGGTCGTGTTCACCGGGAGCCAGCGCTCCGCGGACCGCCCCTCCTCGGACAACGTGATGAACGCGGTGTGCGCGGTCGAGGCCGCGAAGGCCGACCACGCGGAGACGCTCGTCTGCATGCACGCGAGCCCCTCCGACGACGCCTGCGCGCTCCACCGCGGCACCCGCGTCCGGAAGAACCACACCTCTCGCCGCGACGCCTTCGAGACGGTCGGCGCCCGATCGCTCGGCGTCATCGACTACGAGGCCGCGGCCGAGGCGGGCGCCGAGGGCGACGCGGCCGACGCCGCCATCGAGTGGAACCGAGAGCCGCTCCCGCGGGGGAGTGAGGCGAGCGAGGGCGACGGAGACGCGGAGGCCGGCCTCGCGCCCGACCTCGACGGCGACGTGGAGCTCGCGAAGTTCACGCCGGGCATGGACCCGGCCGCGTGGGACTACCTCGACGGCAAGGACGGCGTCGTGATCGAGGGGACCGGTCTCGGCCACGTCCACACCGACCTCGTCCCGCGGATCGCGGAGCTGGTCGAGGACGGCACCGTCGTCGCGATGACGAGCCAGTGCCTCGACGGCCGCGTCTGCGACCGCGTGTACGACACCGGCCGCGACCTGCTCGACGCGGGCGTCGTCGAGGCGGGCGACACCCTCCCCGGCACCGCGAAGGTGAAGCTCATGTGGGCGCTCGCGAACCTGTCGGACCCCGCCGAGGCGATGGCCCGCGACCTCGCCGGCGAGCTCACCGAGGAGTCGCAGCCCTGGCGATGACGGAGTCGGACGGGGAGCCGCCGCGCGCCCCCGGCTCGACGCCCGCCGGACCGACCGTCGTCGTCCGCGAGGCCCGCCCCGCCGACGCCGACGCGGTCGCGGCGTTCACGCGGGACACGTGGGGCGAGCGGCACGAGGACTACCTCCCGCGGGTGTTCCCCGACTGGGTCGCCGCCGACGACCCTGACCGCGGCACCTTCGTCGCGACGCTTCCGCCCGAGGCGATCGACGGAAGCGACGCGGTCGCGGGGAACGACGACCGCGATCCGGGTGACACCGTGATCGAGGGCGACGGCGCGGGCGCCGCCGCCCCCGGCGAACCGGAGGCCGTCGTCGGCTGCATCCGGGGCGCCCTGCTCACCGAGTGGGAGGCGTGGGGACAGGGGATCCGCGTCGACCCCGCCGCCCGCGGCTTCGGCGTCGGGACCGCCCTCTCGACCGGCGCGCTCGACTGGGCGCGCGACCGCGGCGCGACGGTCTGCCGGAATATGGTCTTCTCGTGGAACGTCGCCGGACTCGGCCAGTCTCGCGCGGTCGGCTTCGAGCCGGAGACCGAGTTCCGGTTCGCGCGGCCGGAGCCGGCGGCGGACGTCGGCGATCCGGAGACCGCGGCGACTGCCTCCGACTCCGACGGGCTCCGCGTCCTCGACGGTCCGGACCCGAACGCCGCGTGGGCGTTCTGGGCCGACAGCGACGCCCGAGACCACCTCCGGGGCCTCGCGCTCGACGACGGCGAGTCGTGGGCCTGTTCCGAACTCACTCGCGAGCGGCTCCGGGTCGCGGCCGACGACGACCGCCTCCTGGCGGTCGCCGACGCCGACGCGCTCGCCGGGGTCGCGCTCCGGGCCCGCGTCTCGGAGCGGCCGGGCGACGACGAGGACGACGCCCCCGAGCGCGTCGCCGTGTACGGCGTCGCCGCCTGGCGAGACGTCGACGCGGCGGGCGCGCTTTATAAATCGATCGCCGCGGACGCGGCCGCGGTCGACGCCGACGCCGCGCGCGTGCTGATCCCCGAGACGGTGGAGCACGTGAGCGACACCGGCGCGAACCGGGTGCCGGTCGCCGGCGAGCCCGACTTCGTCATGCGGGCCGACCTCACGGGCGAACTATAAGCGTCGCCCGCCGAACAGGGTATCATGACGCTCCTCTCCGGGGTCGCCCTCCCGTGGTCGCTCCCGCTCACGCTCGTGGTCTACGGGGTCGTCGTCGCCGCCGCGGCGTGGATCTACCGCGACGCGAGGGAGCGCGGGAGCCGCTACGCGCCCCTCTGGGCGGTCGCGACCCTCGCGTTCACCATCGTCCCCGTGCTCGCGTACCTCTACCTCCACCGCGACGCCGGCCCGGCGCGGTGAGCGTCGCGGACCGTTTTTAGGCTCGGGACACAGATCGACGATCGGAATGCCCTCCACCGCTCGCTCCGGTCCGTTGAGCGCGCTCGCTCGGGGTCGCCGCTTCAGGGCGCTCGCGCTCTTCGTCTCGAATCTCCTCCCGCTCGCGGGCGTCGTCGCGCTCGGCTGGAACGCGGCCGCGCTGATGACGCTGTACTGGTTCGAACTCGGGATCGCCTCGCTCTGGGCCCTCGTCCGCGCGCTGTTCGCCGGCCGACCGTCCGAGATCGAGCGCACCGCGCTGATCGCCGGGCCGCTCGCGAGCCGCCGCGCCGCGCTCTCCGTCCCTCGCACGGGAGTTCAGATCCGTCTCTCATCGCTGCTCGTGCTCCCGGTCATCGCTCCGATACTCTGTGTCGTCTGGCTGTTCGTCGGGGGACTCACGGTGGGCGTCGTCGCCGACGGCGGCCTCTCGCCGAACGCGCTCGACACCGTGACCCTCGCGGTCCTCGCCGTCTTCGTCGGCGAGGGAGCGACGACGCTCGCCGAGTACTTCGCCGGCGGCGAGTACCGCGACCACAGCGCGCAGACGGCCGTTCGCGGCGTGTTCGTCCACGCCGGAGCCGTGTTCTTCGCCGCGCTGTTCACCGTCGCGCTCGTCGGTGCGGCGACGCTCGACGGGGACGCGCCGATATCGGCGCTCGATCCCGGCGCGGTCGGCCTCCCCCTCCTGCTCGGCGTGATCGGGTTGAAGGCCGCCGTCGACCTCGCGGGGCTGTACCGCGACCGGCTGGACGCGTTCGACGAGTCGCAGGCGTTGGACCTCGGGTTCTCGTACGACCCGCCGACCACCGACTCGGTCCACAGCTCCCTCGACGGTCCGGTCGATGCGGTCCGTCTCCCCCGGCGCTCGCGGTTCGCCGGGGCGCTCGCGACGGTCTCCGTCCACCCGGGGCTGTGGTGGCTCGCCGCTGTCCCCGCGTTCGTCGCGGCGCTGTTCGCGATCGGCGGCGACTGGACGACCGTCACCGTCCTCTCGGTCGTCGCCGTCGCAGTCCCGCTCTCTCTCGCCGCGGTCGACCACGAGCTCCGGCACGGTCTCGTCGCGTACCGCGCCGGCGACGACGCGCTCGTCGCCCGCGACCGCCTGTTCGGCGCGACGCTGTGGCGCGTCGAGTCGTGGGATGAGACCGGCTTGCGCGTGGAACGGACGTGGCTCGACCGCCGGCTCGGCACCGAGACGGTCGTGATCGAACTCCGCGACGAGGAGCACCGGGTCCCGGGGCTGTCGGACCCCGACACGGTGCTCGCGGCGTTCGATCGGCGCGCCGATCGACCGGACGACTGACTTCGCGTCGCCCTCGGGTCCGCTATCGATATCGATACCCGAACCCGAACGCCTAATTACGCCCGCGGCGGCCGTGGGGACATGGTCGCCACGCTGCCGGACCTCCTGCGACTGCTCGTCGTCCCCGTCTTCGCGTGGGCGGCGCTGCGGGACGTCCGGACCCGACGCCTCCCGAACCGGATCTGGCCGCCGCTGTACGCGTTCGGGGCGCTGCTGTTGGTCTGGGAGGTGGCGTCGATATGGCCGATCGCCGGGATAGAAGAGACGCGGTTCGCCGTCCAGGTCGCGATCAGCCTCCTGTTCGTCGCGCCGCTGGGCTACGCGTTCTGGTTCCTCGGCGCGTTCGGCGGGGCGGACGCGAAGGCGCTGATCGCGCTCGCGATTCTCTTTCCCACCTTCCCGGAGTACGCCGTCGCCGGCGCGGAACTCCCGCTCGTCGAGACCCAGATCGGCGTGTTCTCGCTCACGGTCCTCACGAACACGGTGCTGCTCGGGCTCGCGTACCCCCTCGGCCTCGCCGCGGTGAACCTCGCGCGCGGCGAGCGCTCCGCGAACATGTTCCTCGCCCGCCCGGTGGCGACGGAGTCGCTGTCGGACCGCCACGGCCGGCTCTTCGAGGACGACGACGGGGAGACGCGGAGCGGGCTGGACCTGGACGCGCTCCGGATGTACCTCCGGTGGCGCGGACTGCGGCTCGCCGACGTCCGCGCCGACCCGGGCCGCCTCCGCGACCCGGAGAGCGTCGGCGAGACGTTCGAGCCGACCGACGGCGGGACGCACGTCGGCCCCCTGACCGACGGTGGGACCGCGGCCGACTCGGACGTCGAGGCCGCCTCGCAGTCGGGTCTCGGACCGGCGGCGTTCGACGACCCGTGGGCCGCCGAGCGGTTCCTCGCCGAGATCGACCACGGCGCGTACGGCACCGACGCCGAGACGCTCCGCGGCGGACTGGCGGTCGTCGCCCGGAAGGACCGCGTGCTGGTGTCGCCCGGCATGCCGTTCGTCGTCCCGATGGCGGTCGGGCTGGTCGTCGCGCTGACGTACGGCGACGCGCTGTTCGCGCTGCTCGGCGTCGTCGGACTGGTCTGAGAGAACCCCGCGGGACGGTCGTCGCGCGGCGCCGCCAGCTCCCGGCGCTGTCAGCTCCCGGCCCGGAGGTCCCCGACCGTGAGCACGCGGGTCCCGACGGGCCGTTTCACGAACTCGCCGATCTCTCGGCCGAGCAGTTCGCTGACCCCGCGCTGGGCCGACACGTCGAGGAGGCGCTGATCGATCCGGCCGTCGACGACGACCGTGTGCGGCGCCGTCTCGGCCGCCTCGACCGCGTCGAAGGCGTCGGCGGCGTCGACCTCCGCGAGGACGCCGCGGTCGTCGCCGAGCAAGCGGGCGCGGTCGCTCCCCGAGTCGACGACCTCCTGTACGTGCTCCTCGATCGATCGCGGCTCGTCGTCGACGGGGGCGTCGTCTGACGGTTCGGCCGGCTCCTCGTCGGTCTCCGTTCCCGACCCCTCGTCGGTCTCCGTTCCCGACCCCTCGTCGGTCTCCGTCATCGGCTCCTCGCCGGGTTTCGTCCCCGACCCCTCGCTGGTCTCCGCCCCCGACTCCGCTTCGGCCGTCTCCGCGGACCCGTCGTCCGCCGGTTCGGTGGCCGTCGCCTCGGCGTCGACGACGTCGACCTCGACAGAGTCGGCGCCCCCGTCGTCCCCCGCGGTCGCGGGGTGCTTCCCGACGGCCTCGACCAGGGCGCTCTCCGTCTCGTCGTTGGCCGCACCGGCCACGACGCCGTCGGTCTCCGGACCCTCGGGGTCGGGCGAACCGGGGTCGGAGGCGTCGGGGCCCGGCGTCTCGGACCCGCCGTCCTCCGCGTCGCCGCCGGTCCCTCGACCCGCGTCGTCCTCCCCGACGCCCTCTCGCCCGGCACCGCCGGCGTTCTCGCGTTCCACGTCCCCGGGACCCTCGTCGTCCGCGGCCGCCTCGCGGAGGTTGGGCTCGTCGGCGAGGGTGTCGTACGGGACCTTCCCGCGGAGCGACTCGAAGACGGCGTTGCGGTCGAGGTCCTCGACCGACTCGCCGGGCGGCGCGAACGCGACGTAGTCGACGTCGCCCACCTGCGCGAGTTCGCGGAGGATGAGCTCGCCCCCGCGGTCGCCGTCGAGGAAGGCGGTGACGGTCCGGTCGGCGGTGAGCTCGGCCACCGCGTCCGGGACGTTCGTCCCCTCGACGGCGACCGCGTTCTTAATTCCGCACTCGAGCAGCGTGAGCACGTCCGCGCGCCCCTCGACGACGATGACGGCGTCGGAGTCGCCGACGCGGGGGCCGGCCGGGAGCCCCTCGTAGTCGACGATCCCCTCGACGCGGGCGGCCTCGCGGACCTCCTCGAGGATGTCGTCGCTCGCGAGGCTCGTCTCCTCGAAGCCGCCGGCGATCAGCTCCTTGGCGCGCTCGACGACCTCGCGGCGCTTCGCCGCCCGCACGTCCTCGATGCTCGTCACCTCCACGGAGGCCTGGCAGGGACCGATGCGGTCGATCGTCTCCAAGGCCGCCGCGAGGATCGCCGTCTCGACTTTGTCGAGGCTCGACGCGACGGTGACCTCGCCGAACGACTGCCCGTTCTCGGACTGGACGGAGACGTCGATCCGGCCGACCCGCGACGACTCCTGGAGGTCGCGGAGGTCCAGCTCCTCGCCGAGGAGCCCCTCCGTCTGGCCGAACACCGCGCCGACGACGTCGCTGCGCTCGACGACGCCGTCCGCCGCGATGGTGGCGTGTATCAGGTATTTCTCTGTGTCTTTCATGATGGTGAATGGTGATGATCGGGCGGCGTCGCCGCCCGTGCGCTGTTGTGCGCGTCGCCGAAAATAGTTATCGCACCCGCCTCCGTCGAGGCCCTTTGAAGAAATATATTCTACAAAAGCCAATATCGAACTCTTTTGGTAAGATTTATCCGTTCAAAGTAGTTATAGTTCGACATGAGGAGACCTCGGAGAGATATCGTGTGGATTCCGACGTTCGCACTGCTCGTCGCGTTCGCGGTGCCGTGGCCGCTGTGGGGCGTCGACCGCGTCGTCGCCGGGCTGCCGGTGTGGATCTGGTGGCACGTCGCGTGGCTCGGCCTGTGTACGGTCCTGTTCTCCCGGTTCGCTCGGAGCGGCGCGTGGGAGCGCGGGATGGGGCTCCGCCCCGGCGGAGACGGCGACGACCGGGCCGCGGGCGGCGACGCGGGGGCCCCCGCCGCCGGGGGTGAGCGGCCGTGACGCTCGGGCTCTCGCTCGGGATCGTCGTCGGCTACCTCTTCCTCGCGCTCGCGGTGGGCCTCGTCGCCTACCGCGTCTCCGAGACGACGGCCGAGGACTACTACCTGGCCAGCCGGTCGATCGGGACGGTGGTCCTGCTTTTCACCACCTTCGCCACGCTGCTGTCGGCGTTCACCTTCTTCGGCGGTCCGAACCTCGCGTTCGCCGCCGGCCCGGAGTGGCTGATCGTGATGGGGACGCTGGACGGCGTGCTGTTCGCGGTGCTGTGGTACGCGATCGGCTACAAGCAGTGGCTGATCGGGAACCGCAACGGCTACGTGACGCTCGGGGAGATGCTCGGCGACCGGTTCGGCTCGACGGGCCTCCGCGCGCTCGTCGCCGGCGTGAGCCTCCTCTGGCTGTTCCCGTACGTCATGCTCCAGCAGATGGGCGCCGGCGAGGCGCTCGTCGGGCTCACGAACGGCGTCGTCCCCTACTGGGGCGGCGCGGCGCTCATCACGGCGTTCATGATCCTCTACGTCGTCCTCGCCGGGATGCGCGGGGTCGCGTGGACGGACACGATTCAGGGGCTGTTCATGCTCTCCGTCGTCTGGGTCGCCGCGGTCTGGGTGGTATCCGCCGTCGGCGGCGTCGGCGCGGCCACCGGCGCGATGCTCGACGCTCGGCCCGACTTCGGGTCGTTCGGCGGCGGGACCTACTCCGTCGGGTTCATCGTCTCCACGGCGATCACCATCGCGTTCGGCGTGACGATGTTCCCGCAGATCAACCAGCGGTTCTTCGTCGCGAAGTCGGGCGAGACGCTGAAGCGGTCGTTCGTGCTGTGGCCCGTGCTCGTCCTCCTGCTGTTCGTCCCCGCGTTCATGCTCGGCGCGTGGGCGGCCGGGATGCCGGTCGACGTGCCGGAGGGCGCGAACGTGCTCCCGGTCGTGCTGAACGAGTACACGCCGGCGTGGTTCGCGGCGCTCGTGATCGCCGGCGCGATGGCCGCGATGATGTCCTCGTCGGACTCGATGCTCCTCTCGGGGTCGTCGTACTTCACCCGGGACCTCTACCGGCCCGTCGTCAACGCCGACGCCTCCGAGCGACGCGAGGCGTGGGTCGCCCGGATCGGCGTCGCCGCCTTCGCGCTGCTGGCGTTCGCCGCGAGCCTCTTCCGGCCCGGCACCCTGATCGAGGTCGGCAGCACCGCCTTCTCCGGGTTCGCGCTGCTCGCCCTCCCGGTTATCTGCGCGCTCTACTGGGAGCGGACCACCCGCACCGGGATGATCGTCGGCGTGCTCGTCCCGCAGCTCGCGTACCTCGCGGTGGTGCTGTCGGCGGTCGTCGGCTTCGTCCCGACGCTCCCCCGCACAGTCGCCGGCGGGTGGGACGTCGCGCTCGGGCTGATGGCGCTCTCGGCGCTCCTCACCGTCGGCGTCTCGCTCCTCACCGCGCCCAGCGCGGAGGGCGACGCCTCGCGGTTCGCGGTCGCCGGGGACTGAGTCCGATCGGGGAGAAAGAGCGCGCGGCGGCCGGCTACTCGGACGCCTCCGACTTCTGCACCTTTGAGACGACGACGTCCCAGTCGGGGTGGCCGGGCCCGTTCCGGCAGTCCCACCCGCCCTCGACGTCGATGCCCTCGTCGTGCGCCTCGCGGAGCAGCGTCTGCAGCTCGTCGCGGAACTCCGCCTCAGCCGTCGGCGCGTCGTCGTCGGGGCTCATGCGGACCGCGCTCCGTCGCTCTCGACGGACGAGAGTTCCGCTCGGACGGGTCGCACCGGGGACGTCACCGAGCTCGGACCGAAAATGACCGAATCGAGGGTAGCACCGCTATCACTAACATACATGCGTAGATCGAACCGGCCGCGTCGGTTCAACTGTACTACTGTTAGTACAGTAGGTATTTATAACGAGTGGCTGTCCCCGTCGGAGGGGGATCGCCTCCTCGTCACGCCGGGGCGACGGTCCCCTCGATGAGCCGGCGATGGCCGCGTTTGATCCGGGAGGAAAGCGACTGCTGGGAGATGCCGAGCTCCGCCGCGACCTCGTCCAGCGACGCCGTTCGCGGCGAGTCGAAGTAGCCGCGCTCCTACGCCAACACGAGCGCCTCCCGCTGGGTCTCCGTCAGGTCGTACCCGTCCCCCTGGACCGGCAGGAGCGAGTGGACCGCCGTGATCCCGATGTCGATGTCGCGGTCCTGGCAGTCCGTCCGGAACTCGCCGATCGCCTCGCGGTCCTCCCCACGGACCTCGAACCGCCAGCCGTCCCGCGTCCCCGCGCCGGAGAGCACGGCGATGTTGGCGTGTGCCAGCGCGTTCAATACGCCGTAGTAGTCGTCGTCCCACTCCGCGCGCATCATGTACTCGTCGTCGACGTCGTCGACGAGATCGACGCCGGCGACGCCGCGATGGGCCTCGAACGCGGACTCGATGTCGGCCGGGCGCGCGCCGCGGACCCAGAAGTAGGGGACGACCACCTCCCGTTCAGGATGAGCCGCTCCAGCTCGACCGTCGCCCCCGGGAGGTTCCCGAAGACCGTCCCAGCGGGAACTCATCCGCCGGGCTCGTGAACTCTATGACCGTGGCCATACCGAACGGTGACGCGCGACGCCCATAACCGACGACGATGGTGTACCAAGCAGCGCGGTCGCGGCGGGGGTCCCGCCGTCCGCCCCCGCGATCGCCCAAACCCTGATATACCAAGCTTTCCCTATTTAACGGGGAATCGAGAACGGATCAACGAGTCCAACCGATGAGTGTAATCGTGGAGTTCCGCGTCCTGTCCAGCGATTTCGAGCTCGGCCAGATCCTCTCCGTCGAAGGGGACTCCACCATCGAGCTCGAGACGCTCGTCCCGCTCGGCGAGGCTTCCGTCCCGCTGTTCTGGATCCGCAACTCCACGCGCGAGTCGTTCGTCGAAAGCGTCCAGCGCCACCCGTCGGTCGAGGAGGCCACGCGGGTCGACGCGTTCGAGGAGCGGACGCTGTTCACCCTCGACTGGGACGCGAACCAGGACCACCTCGTCAGCGCCGTGCAATCGAACGACGGACAGATGTTGAGCGCCGTCGGATCGGCGGCGTCGTGGACGTTCGAGGTCCGGTTCCCGACCCACGAGTCGCTCAGCGCGTTCTCGACGGACTGCGAGGAGGCCGGCATCGAAATGACGGTGACGCGCGTGTACAACCCCTCTGAGCCGGACGTACAGCCGTGGCTCGGCCTGACGGAGCCGCAGCTCGAGGCGCTCACGCTCGCGATCGAGATGGGGTACTACGACATCCCGCGCGGCTGTACGACGAAGGAGCTCGCCGACGAGCTGGGTATCTCCGACCAGGCCGTCACCGAACGACTCCGGCGCGCCATCACGGCGCTGGTGACCTATACCCTCCCGATCGACAGTGAGAGCCGGTGACACCGGTCGCCGAAAGTCAAAAGACCGTTTACCACCGACTGCGGGTATGAACGAGCCCGGCACCGAGGGCGTGCTGTTGGACCAAGGGGCGCTCCACGATCGGCTCGACGACGCGCCCGGGTGGCTGCGGGAGCACTACCGGACCTTCCGCGAGTCGATGCTCGGCGAGCGCGACGGCTCGCCGTTCCCCTGCTACTTCGGCATCGAAGTCGAGCGCGAGGGCGACCTGCTGTACGCCGCCTGCGAGTCGACGACCGACCCCGCCGCGCTCCTCCGGTTCCGCGACGTCCTCTTGGAGTACCTCGACGCCTACGAGGACCACGCCGACCGCGCTCCCCTCGCCGTCTTCTTCCGACCGCCCGACGGCGACCGGGGCGAGGCGCACTACCACGAGCGGCTGTGGCACGTCCTCGAGTTCCTCCACGTCCACGACCCGGAGCCGTGGCCGGAGGAGATCCCGACGGACCCTGACACCCCGCGCTGGGAGTTCTGTTTCGGCGGCGAGCCGCTGTTTCCGACCTCCCGAGCGCCCTTCTACGACGAGCGGAAGAGCCGCTACTCGCCCGTCGGGCTGGAGATCACCGTCCAGCCGCGCGCCGTCTTCGAGGGGATCACCGCCGACACGGAGGCCGGCGAACAGGCGCGGGAGGCGATCCGCGGGCGCATGGAGGAGTACGACGGCGTCTGTCCCCACGCCGACCTCGGCGACTGGGGCGTCGAGGGCGACCGCGAGTGGACGCAGTACCTGTTCCGCGAGGACGACGCGGCGAGCCCCGACGCCTGTCCGCTGACGCCGACCCGGGAGCACCCGAAAGCGCCCGAGGCGCTGCTGGAACCGGGCGCCTGGCGCCGGTTCGCGGAGTCGCCGCCCTCGGAGAGCGCCTCCGGGTCCGACGCGGACGCGGCCGTCACCTCGGGGCTCGACGATGACTGAGGCGGACGTCGCCGACTCGGCCCGCTCGGAGGGCGGCTCCGCGCCCCCCGACGACGCGGTCCTCCTGCTGATCGACTTCCAGGTCGGCTTCGACGAGCCGGGGTGGGGCGAGCGCAACAACCCCGACGCGGAGGCGGTCGCGGGCGCGCTCCTCGACCGGTGGCGCGCGGCCGACCGCCCGGTCGCGCACGTCCGACACGCCTCGACGGAGCCGGACTCGCCGCTCCGCCCCGACGCCCCGGGGTTCGCGTGGAAGTCAGAGACGGCGCCCGCCGAGGGCGAACCGACCTTCGAGAAGTCGGTCAACGGCGCGTTCCTCGACTCGGGGCTCGACGCGTGGCTCCGCGAGACGGACCACGAGTCGCTCGTCGTCTGCGGGCTCACCACCGACCACTGCGTCTCGACGACGACCCGCGAGGCCGAGAACCGCGGCTACGACGTGCGCGTCGTCGCCGACGCGACGGCGACCCACGCCCGCGAGGGGTACGACGGAGAGGCGATCGGCGCCGACACGTCCCACCGCGTCGCGCTCGCGCATCTCGACGGGGAGTTCGCGACCGTCGTCGAGGCCGAGGACCTCCGTTAGGCTCCGCCCCGTCAGTTTCCGGTCGGTTCCGATCCGGTCAGTCGTCCGCGGTCCCCGCGGCCCCGCCCTCGCCGTCGTCTCTCGCGCGGTCCGCGGCGTTCGCGAACATCCCCCGCCGCGTCGTGTACGCGAAGTACGCGCCCAGCCCGAGGAACCCGACGACGTTCGAGACGGCGACCGCCCAGAACACGGCCTCGACGCCCCAGCCGAGTCCCGGCGCGACGGCGACGCCGAACGCCCCGAACGTCGCCGTCGCGGGCACGGCGGCGACCGCGATCGGGAACCGGATCCCCCAGTACTTGAGAACGTCGGCGGCGAGCGAGGTCCGGGTGCGCGAGGCGCCGTTGAATCCGGCGAGCAGCGTGTAGGTCCCGCCGAGCGCCCAGTAGGAGACCGCGAGCAGCCGCAGGTACAGCACTGCGAGCGACCGTCCACCCGGCGTGAGGTCGGGGGCGAGGAGGTCGACGACCCCGCCGGCGACCGCGAACTGGACGGCGCCGAGCGCGAGGAACGCGCCGACGATTATCCCGGTTCCGACCGTCGCGGTGCGTCGGGCGCGGCGCGGGGCGTCCGCGCCGAGGTTCTGGCCGATCATCGACTGAGCGGCCTGTTGGGTCCCGAGCGCGGGGACGACCGCGAGGGTCGCGACGCGCGCGCCGACCGTGTACGCCGCGACTCCGGCCGCGCCGCCGGCGACCGCGACGAGGCTCACGACCAGCACGCGCACCAGTTCGGTCGCGCCGCGCTGGCCGCCCAGCGGGAGCCCGACGGAAACGATCTCGCGGAGGTCGCCGGCGTCGACGGCGAGGGCGTCTCGGGTGAGCCGGAACGTGTCGCGACCGATCCCGGCCGCGTACGCGAGGACGTGAACCAGCCCGGCGACGCCCGCGAGCACCGTTCCGAGCGCCGCGCCCTCGACGCCGAGCGCGGGGAGCGGGCCGAGCCCGAATATCAGCGTCGGCGCCGCGACGAGGTTGACGAGGACGCTCGCGACGCTCACGTGGAGGACGGCCCGCGTGTCGCCGTAGGCGGTGAAGCAGTTCTCGACGGTGTCGCCCACCGCGCCGACCGGGAGGACCGCGGCGATTATCGCGAGGTAGGCGGCCGTGGTGCCGGCGAGCGCTGGGTCGGCCCCGAGGAACCGCACCAGCTCCTCGGCGTAGAGGGCGACGGGGACCGCGACGGCCGCCGTGACCGCGAGGGCGACGAGGCCGCCGTTGACCGCGACGCGACGGGCCCCCGCGTCGTCACCGCCGCCGGCCCGCTGCGCGACGAGGAGCTGCGTGCCGACCGCGGCGACGACGACGACCGCGCCGAGGAGCGACTGGATCGGGAGGCTGAGCCCGACAGCCGCGACCGCGTCCTCGCTCACGCGGCCGAGCCAGAACGTGTCGACGAGGGCGTTGGCGACGTAAACGAGGTTCTGCGCGACGAGCGGGGCCGCGAGCAGCAGGAGCACCCGCCCCACCGGCCCGTCGGTGATCGCCTCATTGTCGACGTCGAACATCGGATAGTTCCGTATCTGGGGCCTCTAATAAAACGCTATTGGTGT
The DNA here is from genome assembly GCF_002252925.1 of Halorubrum sp. Ea8. Lineage (NCBI taxonomy): Archaea > Methanobacteriati > Methanobacteriota > Halobacteria > Halobacteriales > Haloferacaceae > Halorubrum > Halorubrum sp. Ea8. Next base: position 89,884 of record NZ_NHPF01000093.1, on the reverse strand, counting down.
CGGATACGATACGTTTTGTCCCCGGGTGAGCGGTGGTGAACTCGTCGGTGTGATCCTCACGTTTTTGCACTCGGCCGCCGTGGTTCGGGTATGCAACGCGGCCGTCGAAAGCCGGACTGGCTGAAGTCGCGGCCACCGTCCGGGTCCCGGTTCACGGAGATCAAGGAGCGCCTCCGCGAGCGCGACCTCCACACCGTCTGCGAGGAGGCTAACTGCCCGAACATGGGCGAGTGCTGGTCCGGCCGCGACGGCCCCGGCACCGCGACGTTCATGCTCATGGGCGACCGCTGCTCGCGGGGCTGTAACTTCTGTGACGTCGCGACGGGCGGGATGGAGCCGCTCGACCCCGAGGAGCCGGAGAACGTCGCCGAGGCCGTCACCGAGATCGGGCTCGACTACGTCGTCTTGACCTCCGTCGACCGCGACGACTTGGCGGACGGCGGCTCGGCGCACTTCGCCGAGACGATCCGCCAGATCAAGCGACGGGATCCGGAGGTCCTCGTCGAGACGCTGATCCCCGACTTCCAGGGGGACCCGGCGGCGATCGACCGGATCGTCGACGCGGGGCCGGACGTGATCGCGCACAACGTCGAGACGGTCGAGCGCCTCCAGTGGCCCGTGCGCGACCGCCGCGCCGACTACGAGCAGTCGCTCGCGGTGCTCGACCGCGTCGACCGAACGTCCGACGTGCACACGAAGACGAGCCTCATGCTCGGGGTCGGCGAGTACGCCCACGAGGTGTACCGGACGCTCGGCGACCTCAGCGAGGTCGGCGTCGACGTCGTCACCTTCGGGCAGTACCTCCGGCCGTCGCGCTCGCACCTCGACGTGTTCGACTACGTCCACCCGGACGCCTTCGAGACGTGGCGCGCGGTCGCCGAGGAGGAGTTCGACTTCCTCTACTGCGCCTCGGGGCCGATGGTCCGCTCGTCGTACAAGGCCGGCGAGCTGTTCGTCGAGGCGCTGCTCCGCGAGGGCCGCTCGCCCGAGGACGCCCGGCGGCACGCGCGCGCCGCCGGTGGCGACTGATCGAGACGACCCGACCGACGGACGTCCTCGAACGAACGATTCTTCGCTCCGGACCGACCGCGCGCGAGCCGCGCCCGTCTCCCTCTGAACCGGCCGGCCTGCGAGGCCCGAGGTCCCCGATAGCGATACTGTCTAAAATTCGGCACGATCGACGCGAAACGCGCCCCGAGCGCCGGTGGAAGTTATATACCTTATATGAGAGTTATTGACAGGACTTGTGTAGGAGTTGACAGGGATATACTTATCAGAGAGGGGTCTATATGAGTGGGTATGTCATACCACAAACGACGGCGTGACGTGTTGAAGACTGTCGGTGTCGCTGGCGCGGTCGGACTCGCCGGCTGTGCGGGCGGGGACGGCGGCGACGGGAGCGACGGCGGGGACGGCGGCGACGGCGACGACGGAATGGACGGCGACGATGGCAGCGATGGCAGCGATGGCGGAGACGGCGGCGACGGTGGCAGCGGCGGTCCGGACCTGCTCACCGTCATCGGTTACCCCGAGAGCGGGATCCAGCTGTTCCGCGACTACTACGCCGCGTCCGACGGGGCGGAGGACATCCTCATCCCCGACGGGCTTCAGGACCCATCGTTACCCGGGCAGGTCGGCAACGAGATGAGCAACGTCACCGGGACCGCGCCGGCGGCGGGCGGCCCGAACCAGGAGGCGTTCGAGAGCCTCTACCAGGACGCCTACGACGAGACGCCGGGCGTGTTCACCTCGCAGTCGTACGACTCCGCGGCCGCGCTGATACTCGCGAACGTCGCGGCGGGAGAGAACAGCGGGACGGCGATCCGCGACCAGCTCCGGCGGATCGCGAACCCGGACGGCACCGCGTACGGTCCGGGAGAGTTCCTCGACGCGGTCGAGGCGGCCGCCAACGGCGAGAACATCAACTACCAGGGGGCGTCCAGCGCCGTCAACTTCGACCAGAACGGCGACCCCGCGTCGGCGGCCTACTCCATCTGGGAGTTCGCCGGGCAGGACGCCGACTCCGTCGACGTCCAGGAGACGCAGAGCTTCGAGGGGGAGAACCCCGACGGCGCCGGCCCCTCGGCCGACTCGTCGCCCGGCGGGCTCGGCCGCGAGGTGAGCGTCGGGATCCTGCTTCCGGAGACCGGCGACCTGGCGTCGACGGGGCAGCCCATGATCCGCGCGGCCGAGATCCCGGCCCAGCAGGTCAACGACTCCGACCTCGACCTGACCGTGAACGCTCAGTTCGAGGACACGAACACCTCGCCCGACCAGGGGGTCAGCGGCGCCGAGTCCCTCGTCAGCGCGGGGGTTCCCGCGGTGTGCGGGACGGCCTCCTCCGGCGTGAACGTCCCCGTCTGTCAGGAGACGCTCATCCCGAACGAGGTCGTCGGCTGCTCGCCGTCCAGCACCGCGCTGTCGGTGACGAACCTCGATGACGACGACTACATCTTCCGGACCGCCCCGAGCGACCAGCTCCAGGGCCGGGTCATGGCGCAGGTCGCCTCGGAGCGGCTCGGCGCCTCGACCGCCGCGACGCTGTACGTCAACAACGACTACGGTCAGCAGCTCTCCGAGCGGTTCAGCAACGTGTTCGAGGACACGTTCGACGGCGAGGTGTTCGACCAGATCAGCTTCAACATCGGCGAGTCGTCGTACTCCAACGTCATCGAGCAGGCGCTCTCCAGCGGGAACTGACCGCGATCGGAACCGACGCGTCTCTCGGGCGGCCGATCAAGCGCTACTGTTTTTTCAGACTACCCGACCGAGAAGCGGTGCGGGTCTGACGCGCATCGCTCGCGAGCGACGCGTCGCTTCTGGGCCTTTCGCTCCGCCTCAAAAACGGACCGCCGCCGCGTGGGGCCGACGGCGCGCGGACGCGACCGACTACCCGCCGAGGAACTCCCGGCGGACCTCCTCGTCGTGCAGCAGCACGGCCCCCTCGTCCTCGAACCGGTTCTGCCCGTTCGCGAGCACGTACCCGCGGTCGCAGCGTCTGAGCGCCTCCTTGGCGTTCTGTTCGACCATCAGGACCGCCGTCCCCGACTCGTTGATCTCGTCGATCTTGTCGAACATCTCGTCGACGAGGTCGGGGGCGAGCCCCGCGCTCGGCTCGTCGAGGAGGAGGAGATCGGGGTCGAGCATCAGCGCCCGACCCATCGCGAGCATCTGGCGCTGACCGCCGCTCATCGTCCCCGCCTGCTGGTGTTTCCGCTCCTCTAAGATCGGGAAGCGATCGTACACCTTTCGGAGCTCCTCCTGCGGGACCTCGTCGAGGATGTACGCGCCCATCTCGAGGTTCTCCTCCACGTCGAGCTCCGCGAAGATGTTCTCGTTCTGCGGGACGTACCCCAGTCCCTTGTGGATGACGTCCTCGGGCTTCGTCCCGCTGATGTCCTCGCCGTCGAACGTCACCGTCCCGCCCATGTGCGTCGTCAGTCCGAACACCGACTTCATCACGGTCGACTTGCCGGCCCCGTTCGGGCCGACGATGGTGACGTACTCCTCGTCGTCGACGTCGAGGTCGACGTCGGTGAGGATCTGGAGGTCGCCGTAGCCGGCGTCCAGGTCGCGGACCTCGAGGAGGCTCACACCTCACCCCCGAGGTACGCCTCGATGACCTCCTCGCTCTCCTTGATCTCCGTCGGGGTCCCGTCCTTCAGGATCCGGCCCTGGTGCATGACGATGACCCGCTCGCAGTTGTTCATGATGAGGTCCATGTCGTGTTCCACGATGAGGAAGGTGTACCCCTGCTCGCGCAGCTCGTGGACGTGTTCGAGCAGCCGCTTCTCCAGCGAGGGGTTGACCCCGGCGAACGGCTCGTCCAGGAGCAGCACGTCCGGGTCCGTCAGGAGCGCTCGGGCCATCTCCAGCAGCTTCCGCTGGCCGCCGGAGAGGTTCCCCGCGTACTCCTGCGCGAGGTGGTCGATCTCGAAGAAGTCGAGCACCTCCCAGACCCGTTCGAGCTGTTCGGTCTCCTGCTCGCGGACCGCCCCGCGCGTCATCGGCATGATCGACCGCCACAGCGACTCGCCGACCTGTCCCTTCGGCGCGAGCATCATGTTCTCGAGGACCGTCATCTCCTCCAGCTCGCGCGCGATCTGGAACGTCCGGGCGAGCCCGCGGTTCGCGACCTCGTGGGGCTGGAGCCCCGTGACATCCTCGCCGTTGAACCGGACCGCCCCCTCGTCGGGGTTCAGCATCCCCGTGATGAGGTTGAACGTCGTCGACTTCCCGGCGCCGTTCGGGCCGATGAGTCCGGTGAGCGTCCCCTCCTCGACATCGAAGCTGACGTCGTCGACGGCGACGATTCCCCCGAACTCCTTGCGGAGCCCCTCGACCTCGAGCGGGGCGTACCGCTCCCCGTCGCTCCCGCTCGGGAAGTCGGCCTCGGACCCCATCGCCTCGTTCAGACCGGTCTCGGACGCCGACCCGTCGGCGGGGGCCTCGCCCGCGGCGTCGTCGCCGTCCGTCTGGGCGTCGTCCGTCGCGGCGTCATCGACCGGCGTCGACGCGCTCGGGGCGGACTCGTCGGTCTCGCTCATCGCTCTTCACCCCCGTCGGCGGCCGCCGGCTTTCCGGGCGCCTCGTCGGTTCCCGGCCGCGCGAGGTCGACGCTCGACGCGGTCTCCTTGCGGTGGCCGAGCAGCCCCTCCGGTCGGTTGTGCATCAGCCAGATCAGCACCACGCCCATGATCACCAGCCGCAGCTGGCTGACGCTGTCGAGCGTGTACAGGACGAACGGCATCGGGTCGAGCGAGGCGAACCCCGCCATCGCCTCGCCGAAGTTCCGCGGCGCGTCGCCGAGCTCGAACGCCGTCTCGACGAGGTTCTTGAAGTACCGCGGCCCCTCGTACAGCAGTCCGGCGAATATCGCGCCGCCGAGGAAGCTCCCGGTGTTCGAACCCGCGCCCCCGATGATCAGCGCGATCCAGATGAAGAACGTGATGTTCGGGCGGAACGAGGGCGGCGTGATGCTCCCGCGGCTGGAGTACCAGAGGATCCCGCCGAGCCCCATCAGCGCGGAGCCGAGCACGAACGCCGTGAGCTTGAACCGGTCGGTGTCTTTCCCCAGCGCGTTCGCGACGTCCTCGTCCTCGCGGATCGCCTTCAGGACGCGCCCGAACGGCGACTTGCCGGTCCGCGAGAGCAGGACGTAGAACAGCCCGACGCCGACGAGGAGGAGGATCCCGTACGCCACCCCGTCGATCACCGGCTTGGGGTTGTTCGGGATGTAGTTCCGCTCGACGAACGCGACGACGCCGAGGTACGGCTCCCAGAGGAACAGGGATCTGAGCAGCGCCTCGAGCGGGTCCGCGTAGTTCAGGATGAGCCCGCCGCCGCCGCCGAGACCGACCGTGTCGGCCGTCGGGTCGAACGTGAACAGCCAGAGGTCGATCGTGTCCGGCACCGTGAACGTCTGGAACGTCCGGGACATCATCGTGAACCGGACGATCTCGGAGAACGCGACCGTGACGATCGCGAGGTAGTCCGCCCGGAGGCGGAGCGCGGGCAACGCGACGAGGAGCCCGAACAGCCCCGCCGCGATCACGCCGGCGGCGATCCCGACGCTGAGCGGGAGCCCGAAGCCGCCGACCTGCGCGGCGCCGCCCTCGGCGACCGGCGGCTTCGACACCAGCGCGGTCACGTAAATGCCGATTCCCATGAAGCCGACGATGCCGATGTTGAACAGCCCGGTGTACCCCCAGTGGAGGTTCAACGCCAGCGCGAGCATGCCGAAGACGCCGATGTAGAACGTGAGGTTCGCGACCGAGTTCAGCTGTCCCCGGAGCCCGTATCCGAACGCGACCCCGGCGAGGATGTACGCGAGGTAGAGCGTTCCGAGGACGGCGAGGACGAGCGTCACGTCCCGCTCGAAGAGGCCCTCGATCCGCCCGCGGATGTCAGTGGCGCTCATGCCGTCGTCCTCCCGCTGAAGATGCCTTCGGGCTTGAACAGTAGGATCACGATCATCACCAGGAACGCGGCCGCGCGGCCGAACTCGGAGGGGATCCAGACCACGGAAACGGACGCGGTCAGACCGATGATGATGCCCCCGCCGATCGCGCCGTAGATCGACCCGATACCGCCGAGGATGACCGCGGCGAACACGAGCAGCAGCAGCAGCCACCCGTCGTTGAACCCGAGCGTCCCCTTCCAGAGGACGAACATGTAGCCGGCGACGCCCGTGAGCCCGGCGCCGACGATCCACGTCGTGCGGATGACGCGCTCGGTCGGGATGCCGGTGATCCGCGCGAGGTCCTCGTTGTCGGACATGGCGCGCATGGCCTTCCCGAGCTTCGTCCGCTGCAGGAGCAGGTGCACCCCCAGCATGAGGCCGCCCGCGACGACCACGAGGCTGATGTCGTGGGCCGTCACCCGGAACGTCCCGTCTATCGCGGGGACGTTCACGCGCGGGACCGACCCCGCCGCGGTCGTTCCGCGCACGCCCGCCCCGTAGACGAACTGGAGCAGGTACCGCAGCGCGAACGCGACCCCGATGCTGGTGATGAGCAGCGCGATACCGCTCTCGTCGCGGATCGGCCGGTAGACGAACCGGTCGATCGCGAGCGCCAGCGCGATCGTGACGATCCCCGCCAGAAGAGCCCCGAGGACGACGGCGATCGGCGCGGTCGTGACCCCGATCCCGAGCGCGCCGCCGAACACCGACCCGCCCGCGCCGACGAGCAGGAGCGCGCCGACGCTGTTCTCGCCGATCCCGGCGACGAGGTAGCTGGTCCCCATCCCGGCGAACGCCCCGGTAGTGAGGTAGTCGCCGTGCGCGAAGTTCGCGAAGTTGAGAATGCTGTACGTCATCGAGAGTCCGATACCCGCCAGACCGATGATCAGGCCCCGAAGTAACCCGTCCCAGATCAGGGACGCGAGGCTGCTGATCTGAATCCCCCCGGTCAGGAGCCCGGAAACGAGCGACCACGCCATCCACAGGGCCACGAGCAGGACCCCGATGGCGAGCGGTTCCTCGCTGAGGGTTCGGCGGTATCGAACGTACGTTTCAGAGACACTCACGTGATAACACTCCTCATCATAGCGTATGAATCAACCTATAAGACGTTTTCTACCCAAAATCCACCGACGTATGCCGTGTTTAGACACATAAGTAGTGTCTGAGGAATATAACCACATGCGCGCTCGACTGCCGAACACGCCGCCCCGCTCGACCGGTCACCGCGGGCCCATCGGTCACCGATAGTCGAGGCGGCGACGGAAAGGCGGTGTGAACGCGGCGAGAAAGACGGTGTCAACGCGGAGAGAAAGGCGGTGTCAACGCGGCGAGGCCGACCCGATGGTCGAAGGGGCCGCCTCTCGACCGCGGGCTTCCTCTCGGGTCGTCGCCCGACGCGCCCCGAGTCAGTACCCCTGCGCGTTGCCGTCCTTCCGGGGCTCGGTGGCGGCCGAGAGGACCCCGTCCTCGTTGCGGACGATCTGCGCGCCGCCGAACTGGACCGGCGAGAGCGTTCTGACGTCGTGGTCCTTCCGAACCAGCTTCGCGGTGACGTCGTCGTCGAAGTGCGGCTCGACGCCCAGCTCGCCGCTCTCGCGGTACCGCCACCGCGGCTCGTCGAGGGCGCGCTGGAGCGGCATGTCGTAGTCGACGACGTTCGATATCACCTGCACGTGCCCCTGCGGCTGCATGTACCCGCCCATCACGCCGAAGGCGGCCCAGTCGTCCTCGCCGAGGCGAACGATCGCGGGGACCAGCGTGTGGAACGGGCGCTTACCGGGTTCGAGGCTGTTCGGGTGCTCGGGGTCGAGCGAGAAGGACGCGCCGCGGTTCTGGAGGGCGATCCCCGTCTCTCCCGCGACGAGCCCGGAGCCGAAGCCGGCGAACCGCGAGTTGATGTAGGAGACGACGTTCCCCTCGTCGTCGGCGACGGTGAGCAACACCGTGTCGGCGTCTTCGGCGTCGGCGTTCGGTACGCCGAACGAGACGTCGTGGTCGGCCGTGGGCCCGACGCCGGCCGCCCGCTCCGCCGCCCAGTCGGCCGACCCGAGCGGCGGGATCTCCTCGTACTCGGGGTCGGCGATGTAACGGTGGCCGTCGTGAAAGGCCAGCTTCAACGCCTCGGCGAAGTAGTGGACGCGGTCGGCGGTGTCGTAGCCGTGCTCGCCGGCGCCGAGCTCGCTCGCGATGTTGAGCGCCTCCAACGCGATGAGCCCCTGGTTGTTCGGCGGGAGCTCGTACACCTCGGCGCCGTTGTACGTCGTCGAGATCGGGTCGGGCCACTCGACCTCGAAGTCGGCGAGGTCGTCCACGGTCATGAACCCGCCCTGCGACTGGATCTCCCCGGCGATCGCCTCGGCGATCTCCCCCTCGTACACCACGTCTGCGCCGTGCTCCGCGACCTTCTCCATCGACTCGCCGAGCCGCGGGAGCGTGACCGTCTCGCCGACCGCGGGCGCCTCGCCGTCGAACAGGAACGCCTCCCGGGCGTGGTCGTCGGTGAACAGCTCCTCGGCGCCGGCCCAGTAGGACGCGATGACCTCGGAGACGGGGTACCCCTCGGTGGCGTATCGGATGGCCGGTTCGAGGGCGTCGGCGAGGGTGAGCCGCCCGAGCTCCTCGATCGTCGCCTCCCAGCCCCGGGCCGTGCCCGGAACCGTGACCGCGTGGGGACCGTAGAACGGCATGCCGGCCTCGTCGGTGTCGTCGACCGCGTAGCCGCCGTCGTCGGGGTAGTACGAGGAGACGTCGTCGGTCTCCCGCAGCGAGTCGCGGACGTTCTCGATCGTCGCGTCGGCGGGCGCGCCGCCGCAGGCGCGCATCGATCCCACCTCGCCGTCGGCCGTTCGGTACAGCGCGAAGACGTCGCCGCCGAGCCCCGTCGACGTCGGCTCGACGACGTTGAGCGCGGCCGCCGTCGCCACCGCCGCGTCGAACGCGTTCCCGCCCTCGCGAAGCGTTTCGATCCCGGCCTGGCTGGCGAGGGGCTGGCTGGTGGCGACGACGCCGCGCTGACCGTACACCGTCGATCGGCGAGAAGTGAACCGGTCCAAGTCTGGTTCCATACCCTCGATCCGGCGCCCCACATGATAAACGTCGGACCGGATCTATTCGGTCGAATCGGCCCCGGCCACGCGATTCCGCACCTGGCTCCCTCGTCCTCGCGGGGCGTCCCCTATGTTTTCCTCCCGGACGAGGGTCCGTTTCGCTGTCACACGTCCCTCACACCCTCGATGATCGTTCGTGTCAATACCGCTTATCGAAACAGAACCGGCGGATTACTGAACGGACGGTGGTTTGCGATAAAGAATAGAATGGTTTTTAACAGACGACGCGTACGTGTGGGTATGTCTCATTCCGACAACGGACAGACGCGATCGGCAACGACTCGCCGACGAGTTCTCGCCGCGATGGGCGGCGCGAGCGTCGTCGGTCTGGCGGGCTGCGTCGGCGGCGACGGCGGCGACGGCGGCGACGGTGGCGACGGGTCCGACGGCGGCGACGGCACGAACGAGTTCGTCGCCTCGGCCGCCGCGAATCCGGGCACGTTCGACCCGACGATCATCACCGACGCGACCTCCAACTCCGTCGTCGGAACGATGGCGTACGAGCGACTGGTCGCACTGACCTTCGACTACTCCGAGATTCGCGGCGAGCTCGCCTCCGAGTACGAGCAGGTCGACGACACCACCTTCCGGTTCCAGCTCCGCGAGGGCGTCACGTTCCACAACGGCGACGAGTTCACCGCGGAGGACGTCGCGTTCTCCATCAACCGGACGAGCGGCACGACCAACGACGCCGACGTCTCGTTCATCGAGAACGTCGAGATCCTCGGCGACTACGAGGTCGAGATCACGTCGAGCGACCCGCACGCGCCCTTCTTGAACGACCTCGCCGCGGTCCCGATCCTCACGAGCAAGACGGACGCGATCAGCGAGAACCCGGAGCAGGACGAGCACGACTTCACCGAGCAGACCCTCGGGACCGGCCCGTGGGAGCTAGAGGAGTTCTCGGCCGAGGACCGCGCCGTCCTCGTCCCCTACGAGGACTACTGGTACGACGGCGACGAGTACCCCGGCACGGCGCCGTGGGACCAGGTCACGTTCCGGGTCATCCCGGAGCAGGTCTCTCAGGAGGAGGCGATGGCCGCCGGCGAGCTCGACATGATCGACAACGCGGCCCCGTTCGAGCTCGACCAGTGGGAGAACCAGACCGGCGAGGTCGTCACCGGCAGCGCCGTCGGGTTCGACTTCATCTCGTACCCGGTCAACCAGAGCCCGTTCACGAACGAGAAGCTCCGGCGCGGGATGACCCGTCTGCTCCCGAAGTCCGATGTCATCGAGGCCGTCTTCGGCGGCTACGCGACCGAGCTCGCGGCCCCGATCAGCCCCGGTCTCGGCGCGTTCTGGGACCCCGAACACGAGCAGAACCTCCTCGACGAGTACGTCGGCCAGGACGAGGAGGAGGGGCTCCGACTCATCGGCGAGGCGTTCGAGGAGGAGGACATCGAGGCGCCGTTCGACGTCTCCTTCATCACCAACGTCAACCGGACCCGCGAGCGGTGGATGGAGATCATCCAGCAGACGATGGACGAGACCGAGTACTTCAACGCGGAGCTCGACGTCCGCGCGTTCGACGACCTCGTCCCGTTCCTGCTCGACCCCGAGGGCGCCGCGGCCAGCACGGACGTCGTCGGAATCGGTTGGACCGGCGGCTCCGACCCCGACGGCCACGTGAACCAGCTGCTCCACTCCAGTCAGCACGTCCCCGACGGGTTCAACTGGAACCTCTACGAGAACGAGGAGATGGACCAGCTCATCACCGAGGGGCAGACGACCCTCGGCGCCGAGGAGCGGCTCCCGATCTACCAGGACCTGCAGGAGCTCGTCGCGCAGGACGTGCCGATGGCGAACATGTGGACCGGCGACCAGATAGACGTCCTCAACCCGGAGAACATCGAGTCGATCGATCAGTGGAGTCCCCACCCCAACTCCAGCAACCGGTACAACACGCTGTACAAGCCGCACCTCGACGAGATCGTCTACCCGGCGGAGTAACGGCCACGAACACCCGATAGCCCTCTCATTTCACCTCGATGAGCCTTCAACGATTCGTACTCAAACGCGGCCTGATAACCATCCCGCTACTGTTAGGGATCTCCCTGCTCACCTTCGGGATGGTCCACGCCATCCCCGGTGATCCGATCGACTTCATCACGCTGTTCACGGACCTCGATCCGCAGACGGAGATGGAGATACGAGCCGAATACGGTCTCGATCAGCCGGTGTACATCCAGTATATCGACTGGGTCACCAGCGCTGCGACCGGCGACTTCGGCCGGTCGATCATCACCCGCGACCCGGTCATCGACGAGATCATGACTCGGCTCCCGTACACGCTCGTGATGGGGATCATGGCGTTCGGCGTCACCCTCGTCACGGCGATCCCCACCGGCGTGATCGCGGCGTACTACCGCAACACCAAGATCGATCAGGCCAGCCGCGTCTTCGCGCTGCTCGGGATCGCGATTCCGAACTTCCTGCTCGGCCTGCTGCTGCTCCTGATCTTCGCGAGCTGGCTCGACCTGTTCCCGATCCTCCCGCCGACCGATCAGGGAATACTCAGCTACGACATGCTGGTGTACACGCTGTTGCCCGCGATCACCATCGGCACCGGCTCCACCGCCCTGTTGATGCGACTGATGCGGTCCTCGATGGTGGAAGAGCTCGACAAGGACTACGTCCGGACGGCGCGCGCGAAGGGCCTCCCGGAGCGGACGGTCGTGCAGAAACACGTCCTCCGGAACTCGCTGATCTCGGTCGTCACCGTGGCGGCGATCCAGGTCGCGTTCATCATCAGCGGCTCCGTCGTCGTCGAGATCGTCTTCTCGTATCCGGGCATCGGCCGCCTCCTCGTCAATCGAGTGGGGAACCGCGACTTCCCGGTGATCCAGGCGATCGTCCTCCTGATCGGCGTCGCCGTGATACTCGCGAACTTCGTCGCGGACGTGCTCTACGCGTACCTCGACCCCCGAATCCGATACTAAATAATGTCAAGCGAAACCTCACAGCGGACGACGGAACGCGGACGAATACGGGTCACCGGCTTCGACGTCGACCGCGTCGAGTCCCGGGACCCGCTCTCCTCGTGGGAGCCGGACCTCCAGTCGGAGGAGGGACGCGGTCGCCTCGAGTACGCGTGGAAGCGGTTCAGACGCAACCGCCTCGCGCTGTTCGGCGCGGCCACCATCGGCTTCATGATCCTGCTCGCGGTGTTCTCCCGACCCATCCAGCTCCCGAGTAGCTTCCCGGTGCTGGCCGGCCAGACGGTACAGCCGTTCTCGCTCGCGCCGGCCGACCCCGCGAATCAGGACGTTATCACCGGCTACCGGGAGCCGACGCTCGAAAACGTCCTCACGTGGCCCCCCACGGGCCTCTACCTGTTCGGCGCCGACTGGGCCGGCCGCGACATCCTCTCGCGGGTGATGTACGGCGGCCGCTGGAGCCTCTCTATCGGCTTTATCGCGGTCGCCATGGCGCTGCTCGTCGGGATCCCGCTCGGCTCGGTCGCGGGCTACTACGGCGGCAAGGTCGACGAGCTCATCATGCGGATCGTCGACATGCTGTACGCGTTCCCGTTCATCGTGCTCGCGATCGCGGTCATCGCGGTGCTGGGGCGCGGCTACTGGGAGATGATCCTCGCCTTGGTCGTCGTCGGCTGGCTCCCGTACGCCCGCATCATCCGCGGCGAGATCTTAAGCGTCAAAGAAAACGAGTACGTCACCGCCGCGAAGGCGCTCGGCTCCCGCGACCGGTCGATCATCGTCCGCCACATCCTGCCGAACGCGATGGCGCCGGTGATCGTGCAGGCGACGCTCAGCATCGGCACCACGGTGCTCGTCGCCGCGGCGCTCGGGTTCATCGGGCTCGGCCTGTCGCCGGCGAGCGCGGAGTGGGGCGTCATGCTCAACGTCGAGCAGGACGCGATCGCCCGCGGTCGCTGGTGGGCCGGGCTGTTCCCGGGCCTCGCCATCTTCGTCTTCGTGATGGCGATCAACCTCGTCGGCGACGGCGTCCGCGACGCGTTCGACCCGCAGGGCGATCAGACGGACTCCGACACCGGGGGGCTCCGCTGATGGCGATGCTCGAAGTCGAGGACCTCAACGTGCGCTTTTACACCGACGACGGCGTCGTCAAGGCGACGAACGACCTCTCGTACCGGATCGAGGCCGGCGAGCGGTTCGGCGTCGTCGGCGAGAGCGGGGCCGGCAAGAGCGTCACCAGCCTCGCGCTGATGCGCCTCATCGACGAGCCGGGCGTCATCGAGAGCGGGGAGATCCGTTTCAAGGGGCAGAACCTCCTCGAGATGAACGAAGAGGAGATGCGCTCGCTCCGCGGCAACGAGATCGCGATGATCTTCCAAGACGCCGAGACCGCGCTGAACCCCTCGTACACGGTCGGCGAGCAGATATCGGAGGCGATCCGGTACCATCTCGACCTCGACGAGGCGGCGGCCCGCGAGCGCGCGATCGAGACGCTGGAGTCGGTCGGGATCCCGTCGGCGGCCGAGCGGTACAGCGACTACCCGCACGAGTTCTCCGGCGGGATGCAACAGCGCGTCGTGATCGCGATCGCGCTGTCGTGTGACCCCGACCTCATCATCGCCGACGAGCCGACCACGGCGCTCGACGTCACCATCGAGGCGCAGATCCTCGAGCTGTTAGAGGAGGTCGCGACCGAGTTCGACACCGCGATCCAGCTCATCACCCACGACCTCGGCGTCGTCGCCGAGTTCTGCGACCGCGTGATGGTGATGTACGCGGGCCACCCGGTGGAGATGGCGCCTGTCGAGGACGTGTACTACAACCCGCAACACCCCTACACCGTCGGACTGATGAGCTCGATCCCGCGGATCGGCGACGACCGCGATCGGCTACAGACGATCCCCGGGCGGATGCCGGACCTGATAGAGATGCCGCCGGGGTGTAACTTCCATCCCCGGTGTCCGTACGCCGAGGAGTCGTGCACGCGCGTGGATCCGCAGCTCGTCGACGTCGAGACCGGCGATCCCGCGGACCCGATCAACAGCGACGCGCAGACCGCCGCGTGCCTCGCGCACACCGGCGAGCTCACGGGGGAGCTGGAGTACGAGGTGACCGTCCGCGGCGAGGACGACTTCCCCGGGCCGGACGGCGCGTCGAGCTCCGCGGAGGTGACCGACCGATGAGCGGCTCCGAGCCGCTCCTCCGCGTCGAGGGGCTCGAGAAGTACTACGAGTCCGAGAGCGACTTCATCGACCGACTCCTCGGCCGCCAGAAGAAGGTGAAGGCGGTCGACGGCGTCTCCTTCGAGATCAACGAGGGCGAGACGCTGGGGCTGGTCGGCGAGAGCGGCTGTGGAAAGAGTACCATCGGTCGGTCGATCCTCCAGCTCCGGGAGCCGACCGCCGGATCGGTGTACTTCAAAGGGCAGGATATCACGACCCTCTCCGACAGCGAGCTCCGCGACCTCCGGAAGGAGATGCAGATCATCTTCCAGAACCCACAGTCGAGCCTCAACCCGCGCCTGACGGTGAACGACATCATCGGCGAGGCGCTCGACATCCACGGGATCGAGGGCGACGTCACCCGCGACGCCCGCATCAAGGATCTGCTCGAACGGGTGGGGCTCAACGCGAGCCACGCCAACCGCTACCCGCACGAGTTCTCGGGCGGGCAGCTCCAGCGGATCGGGATCGCCCGCGCGCTCGCCGTGGACCCGGACTTCATCGTCTGCGACGAGCCCGTCTCGGCGCTCGACGTGTCCGTGCAGGCGCAGATCCTCAACCTGCTGGAGGACCTCCAAGACGAGCTGGGGATCGCCTACCTGTTCATCGCGCACGACCTCTCGGTCGTCGAGCACATCGCCGACGAGATCGCCGTGATGTACCTCGGGAAGATCGCCGAGATCGGCACCCCTGAGGAGCTGTTCGTGCCGCCGCAACACCCCTACACCGAGGCGTTGCTGTCGGCGATTCCGGAGCCGGACCCGTTGTGGGAGGGCGACAGGATACTCCTGGAGGGGTCGGTCCCCTCGCCGATCGACCCGCCCTCCGGGTGCAAGTTCCACACGCGGTGTCCGCGCGTCATTCCGCCGTCGGACTACGAGTTCGAACAGGAGGAGTGGCGCGCCGTCATGTCCTTCCGCCACCGCGCCCGCGAGGAGGACATCGCTGTCGAGACGTTCGGCGACGACGACGATGCGCTCACCGAGGCGCTCCGCGACGAGCTCGACCTGCCGTCGTCGCTGACTGACCCGGAGGCGGAGCGGGTGGTCGAGGAGGCGCTCCGGTCGGTCGCGGACGAGGAGTTCGCCGCCGCGGAGAGCGTCCTGAGAGAGACGTTCGAGACCCCCTGCACGACGGACGAGCCGGCGCTCCGCCGGACCGACGCCGGACGGGTCGCGTGCCACCTCTTCGACCCGGCCTACGAGAGCGGACCGACCGACGGGACGAGGACCGACGACGGGGCAGTGACCGGGGACGGGGCGGCGGCGAGCGGCGACGACTGAGCCCGTTCGGCTCGGCGTCGACCTCGCCCGCCCCGACGACACGCTTATTCCTCCCGACGGGTACCCTCACTCATGCGTCGATCACGCGGGCGTGACGGGGTCGACCGGTCCGACGACGACCCGTTCCGACCGAACGAGTCCGCCGAGCGCCACCGCCCTCGGGCCGCCAGAACGCTTCCGGCGGCGACGCTGACCCGGTGGCTGCTCCCGGCGCGGCTCCACCGCTGGGCGGTCTCCGTCAGCGTCGACACGCCGGCGGCGGCGTACGAGCGGGGCGAACCGGTTCCGGTCGCGATCGAACTCCGGAACCCGCTGCCGGTCCCGGTGACGGTGCGGACTACGTCGCCGGTCCCGTGGACGTGGCACGTCGACGGCCACCGCGACGCCTCGCACGTTCCCGAACCGCTCCCGGAGTCGGAGACTCGGTTCACGCTCGACCGCGGCGAACGCCGTCGGTTCACCCGGCGGTGGGAGCAGAGCTTCCGGGTCTCGAAGAGGGACTGGGAGCCGGCCGAACGCGGCGAACACACCATCGGAGCCGGGCTCGCCGTGGACGACCCGGCCGGAAAGGGCGTGTACGACGAGACGACAGTGCGTATCGAGTGACCGGGGCCGTGGGCCAGCGGCCGCCGGCCTACTCGTCGGCGTCGCTCGGGATGTCGATCTCCTCCTGATGATACCGCTCGGTCGCGAGCTCCGCGACCGTCCGGAGCGACTCGACGAGCTCGTCCGACTCGTCGAGCGCGTACCCGTTCGGCTCGCGGCCCTCGGTGCGGTCGATCGCTAGGAGTCCGAACGGTTCGAGCCCGTCGAGCCCCTCGTGGACGACGGTCTGATCGACGCCGGCGCCCGCGGCGATCCGCTCGACTGACAGGGGTTCGGAGGCGTAGAACAGCGTCGCGACGATCCGAGCCCGCACCCGATTCGCGAACAGGAGCGCGAGCCCGTTCTCCTCGACGAGTCGCGTGTACTCCTCGGTCGATTGCTCGTCCATGCCCGTCGTTCACGAGCGAGCGGGATGACGGCTTCGGAATCCGCGGTCCTCGGTGGCGGGGATCTGAGCCGGCCGCGGTGGCGATTGCTGTGGGAACGTTTAACGTGGCCGGTGTCGTCCGGTCGGTAGATCGCATGACGGGTGACGACGACGCGACGGCGGACGCCCCGGACCGGTCGGTCGACGACCGTCGGCGCCGCGCGCTGGTGTACGGTGGACTCGCCGCGCTCGCGGGCACGGGCACCGCCGGCGCGTGGTACGTCTCACGCGACGATCCGGCGCCGCCGCAGGAGCCCGACGACGGGGAACCGGAGGAGACGGGAGCGCCGGACGAGGTCGACCACGACGGCGAGACGGCCCCGTCGATCGTCCGGCGGTACGCGCCGGACCTCTACTTCGGGGCCCTCGAGAAGTGGTACCCCACGGACCCCCGTCCGTACGTCGTCGAGACCGCTGCGGGCTCGGTCGTCGACGGATTCACCGCGCTCGACGGTTACGCGGCGGCGTTCCGCGAGGCGGGGGCGCCGCCAGCACCGACCGTGTTCTACAACGTCGTCGAGGCCGCCGAGGGAGTCGACGCCCTGCAGTACTGGCTCTACTCCGCGTTCGACCAGTTCGCGGTCAACTTCCACTGGCACGACTGGGAGCTGTTGCAGGTGTTCGTCGAGCGCGAGACCGGCGAGCCGCTGCTGCTCTCGGCGAGCGCTCACTCCCGCGCGAGCCCGAACAACGAGTTCCTCGAGCCGGAGATCCCGGACGGGGCCCGTCCCGGGATCCTCTCCGAAGTCGGCTCGCACTCGAGCGCGAGCGAGGTCAACGGCCTCGTGCCGACCTTCGAGCGGTTCCCGACGGCCGACCTGCTCTCCGACGTGACCAACGACGTGGTCGACGTCTCGGCGTCGCTCCGCGCGCCATTCGCGTACGGGCTTCCCCGCGACGAGGGGGCGCGGCTCCCGTTCGTGCTTCCCGAACTCGACGGCGTCCCCCTCCACGAGCACCCGTCGCTCTCGATCGACCGGACGGACCTCATCGACGAGCGGGTGACGGTCGGATCGTGGGGAGGGCTCCCAGTCCCGCCCGGCGACCTTCCGCTTCGCGAGCCGGGACTCGTGCTCGCGCACCCCGAGAGCCGCCTCGCGACCGGCGAGGGCGACGGCGACGCCGCGGCCGACGCCACCTACGCGCTCGAACCGATCGCGCCGCTTCGGGAGGCGATCGACGACTTCGTCGGCCCTCAGCTGAGCTTCGAGTTCGCGGTCCCAGGGTTCGCCGAGGACGCGATCGCGAGTCACATAACCTCGGTCGGGGTCCCGTGGGAGCAGGACCGGTTCGCGGATCCGCTCTCGGACGTGACCGACCCGGCCCACCGAAGGCGGGTCGACGGCGCCGAACCGACGGGGCTCACGGATCGGGTCGTCGGACGGGTGCGACAGCTCCGCGCGGGCACCGAGGGCGCACTCGACGGCGTCTCGGACGCGGCGCGCGACGCGGTCGCCGGCGTCGCCGGCGTCTCGCTGTTCGCGCCCCAGACGGAGCTCGCCGTCCGACTGGCGAGCGAGGATCCCACGGCGACGGCGACCCGCGGCGGGGCGTTCGGCTTCCTCCGCGTCGAGCCCGGGCCGCACCTCCTCGTGGTCAACGGCCCCGGGTTCGCCCCGATCGCGGAACGGTTCGTCCACGAGGGCGGACTCGTCCGCGCCGGCGGCGACGGCGAACTCGTCGCGGTGGCGACCGAGGACGCCGGGTGGATCCGCGGCGACGGGCGAGAGACGGGGGGAATCGACCGGATCCGAGTCGTCGAGGACTACGCGGGCGTGATCTACGAGGGAGCGCCGGCGGAGACGGACCGGTTCGCGGTCGCGGTTCACCGCGAGGGCAAGTACACGGTCGAGGTGGTCGACCGCGACGGTCGCCTCGGGGCCTACCGGGTGACGGCGGACTCGTTCGACGCGAACGGGGAGGCGGTCCGCGAGGAGGTCCGGACCGGGAAGCTCGCGCTCGCGCGGACCCTCCGCGACGAGGTCGCCGAGCTGTACGGGCTCGCGGAGTCGCTCTCGGAGTCCGCCCGCGACGACTCCGACGGCGAACACGACCCGGCGCTCGACCGGCTCAGCCGCGCCCGGCGCGCGGCCGACGGCGCGGTCGCGGCCGCGGAGGACGGCGAGGAGGAACCGGCCGACGATCGGCTGTTCGACGTCGGGTCCGCGCTTTCGGAGTTCCGAGAGCTCCTCGCCGGCGAGGACCGGAGCGGATACGACGACGCGGCGGTCGCGGCGATGGCCCCGAAGGCGCTCGCGGGGATCGAGCGGGTCGACGCCGCCGTCGACGCTCCCCTCTGACCGGCGGAGGGAGACCGCGGGCTCCCGAATTTCACTGGGCGGTGGGTTCGCCGAAGCGACCCCGTCGGACTCACCGGCGGCCGTCGATCGGCCCATCCAAAACGCCGCCGTGTCGCGTTCGTAAACCCGCATCCGCGATATCAATAACGGGTCGTCACGGATCGCCGCGGACTCACGCGTCGCTCCGGTCCGACGCCGCTCGGCGCTCGCCGCCGGGGTCTCGACCTCGGTCGCGCGCTCTCGCCCCCTCTTCGGAGTAAGCCGGTCGTACCGCCTTTGCAACCCCATAACTAACCGATCGGGACTGCCATCCACCGTATGGCCGTTACTCCGCTCACACCGTCGTTCGACCTCTCCCCGTCGTCGGGAATCGGCGCCCCGCCGCTCCAGTTTTCGGGCGACTTCCTCGAACTGGCGGTGGTGTTTTTCCTCATCGCGATCGTGGCGGCGATCTTCGGCGCGCGCGGGGTCGCCGGGGTCTCGATGGCGGCCGCGAAGTGGCTCGTCATCGTCTTCGTCGTGCTGGCGATCATCTCGGTGCTGCTCTGAGGGGGTCCCGACCGTGGTCGCCGAGAGCAGAGAGCGCGCGAACGCGGGCCTCGGCTCCGTGAGGTCCGCGATCGACCCGGTGACGCGGTTCGAATCGCGGCGTCCGGGTCTCCGATAGATGGACGCCCAACGCTGGTGGCCGCCGCTCGTCGAGCTCGCGGCGATCGCTTGGATCGCGCTGTTCCTCGCCGACCTCGCGATCGGCGTCGATCTGCTCGTCGCCTCCGCGGGGACCGAGAAGGCGGTCCGCGGCGCGCTGCAGTGGCTCCTCGTCGTCTTCCTCCTCGACCTCGTGCTCCTCTATCGGTGGTCGGACAGCGGCCCGAGGGAGTTCGTCCGTTCGAACTGGGTTCTCGTCCTCACCGCGGTCCCGTGGTTCCGTCCGTTCCGACTCCTCCGCGTCGGTCGCTCGGTGCGCGCGTTACGGCTCCTCACCGGATCGCGTCGGATCGGGTCGCTCCTGACAAAGCTCCGCCGCAAGTGTCGGAGCTTGTGGCGACGCTTACGCGACTGAGGTCCTCGCCGAGGTCGGAATCCATTCGTCGAGCGACGGTCTCCACTCATCGAACGGCCACCGCACGCCCCGCTCGCCGTCGCCGGTGGCCGGCGCGCGCTGGTAGTCGACGAACCGAACGTCGACGCGGACCGATCGAGCCGTCCGGTTGTCGATCTCGGCCTGGAGATCGGTCGCGAGCCGCTCGTGTTCGCTGTCGCCGGAGCGCCCCACAGTTACCGTCACCGAGACCTCGTCGCTGAACGCGCCCGCGTCGTTGTACTCGGTCGCGACGCCGGCGAGCTCCAGCTCGCTGTACTCCTCGCCGTCGAGGACCGTTTGGACCCCGTCGTTCGCCTCCTGCTCGAAGACGAGGTGCTGGTACGTGCCGAGGGCGGTCACCGCGACGACGACGACGAACAACAGGACGATCACGGCGTACGCGCCCGACCGCAGCGAGACGTCGGCGCTCTCGCGGACGGCGGGAATGACCGACGAACGGTAGCCGAGCGCGACGAGCGTGAGGTACGCGGTGAGGTTGATGAAGACGATGTTCATCAAGAGCAGGACGGTTCCGCCCGCGACGACGAGCGGCTGGCCCCAGGCCGTGCCGATGCCGGCCACCGCCGCCGCGGGGACGATGGCCGCCGCGACGGCGACGCCGGCGATGGAGACGGGGAGGTCGGTCGCGATCGCGAGCGCGCCGGCGAACCCGGCGGAGACGGCGATGGCGAACGTCAGGAGGTTCGGGGTGACGAACGCGCCCACCTGCCCGATGGTCGCGACGTCCAGCGTCGACGGGACGAATCCGCTCCGCTGCAGGAACACGCTCATCGCGACCGCGCCGAGGTACGCGACGACGAGTCCCGTCACCTGCGAGGTGGCGCTGTCGACGACCATCTCGTGGTCGCTGATGACGGCGCCGACGCTCGCGGAGAGCGTCGATCCGGCGAACGGCGCGATCACCATGGCGCCGACGATGACGATCGCGGAGTCCAGGAGGAGGCCGCCGACCGCGACGACGGCGCTCGCGACGGCGAACGCGAGGTAGGTCGCCGTGTCCGGCGTCAGATCCTCCGCGCGCGCCCGGATTTCGACGTTCGGAGCGCCTCTTTTACCCTTCGGCCCCTCGACGTACCGGTCTTCCAACTCGTCCGCGTTCGGCACCGTCGCCTCCTCGACGTCCGTGACGACGGTGTACGTGTCCTCGTCGAGTCCGGCCTCGTACAGCCGGTCGAGGACCACGCCCACGGCGCCTGACGGCACCGGTATCTCCGCCAGACTCCCCTCTCGACCACCGTTCGCGTCGGTGAAGACGAACTCCACCTCCATCTCCGAGAGCGCCTCTCGGACGGCGTCGCGGTCGTCTTTCGGGACGAAAACCTGAACGAGTCTCACACCGGCCAGTCGCGGCAGATGCGTTTTACTAATCACCTGCTACGGATCAGTAACGGAGAACATATTCGACCGAGCGGTCCGACATCGAGCGCAACGCTCGACGCTATCGGAGTTAAAACCGACTCACGACACGTGAGAAACCGGTCCGGACGCTCGCGACCCGCGTAGCGACGAGGCCAGGGCCCTCTACTCGTGAACCGCTGACACCTCGCCGGTTTTGCGACAGTATAACTAATGAATCGTCTCCGCCACTACCCGCATGGACACCGCGTCACTCGCGACACCGGTCGACCGACGCCCGCCGTCGACCGTGAGGCCTCGACCCCCGTTCGACGCCCTCGATGACTGAAGACGGAGCCTCCGTCGGCGCATGAGGCCGTCGGGATCCGACGACGCGAGGGGCCCCTCCCGCGCGTCGGTAAGGCAACTCGCGGCGGCGGTCGTCGCGCTCGCCCGGAAAAACGATATCGGCGTCGTCGCTTCGGGCGTCGCGTTTTACCTGTTCAACTCCCTCGTGCCGCTGCTGTTGTTCGCGTTTATCGGGCTCTCGGCGGCCGGGTGGCTCGGCCCCGCCGTCGGCCTCTTCGGAGCCGTGGCCGGGATCGACGCCGGCGCGCTCGCCGCCTCGTTGGATTCGATCGTCGGCGACGACGCGGACCGACGACGGGCGGTCGTCATCGCCGGTCTGATCCTGTTGTGGAGCTCGCTGCGATTGGTGCAGGCGATCAACGTGTCGTTCCAGACGATACACGGCGTGCGCCACGAGCACTCGGTGGTCGAGACCGTGTTGGACAGTCTGATCGTGTTCGCGACGATCATCGTCCTCGTTCCCGTCGGGTCGCTGCTCGTGGTGGCGCTGACGGTCGCGACGGACGTCTCCGTCGTTAGGGCGGTCAGTGCTCCGCTGCTGTGCGTCGCGCTCTTCGCCGGGTTTCTGCCGATGTACTACCGGTTCTCGGCCCCGGAGACGACGCTCTCGCAGGCGTTTCCGGGCGCGGCGCTCGCCGCGGTCGCGTGGGCGCTCTGCGCCGTCGGGCTCCGGCTGTACATCTCGACCTCACAGAGCGTCAGACTGTACGGCGTCGCCGGCGGCGTCCTTCTGGTGTTGACGTGGCTGTACGTCGGCGGCCTGACGCTCCTCGCCGGGGCGGCCCTGAACGCCGTTCTGACGGGGAGCGTCGACATCGACGCCGGCGAGCGTCCCGACGGGTGACCGGGAGACGGGCGGCATCGGAAGAAACGGTGGCCTCGGCACTCACGACTCACAACCTATCCATAGTGAATGTACTTAACACAGTTATAGACGCCGCTCAGTCCATTATCTGTTCACTTTCGATTACCACTCTTCGGGCGGTCGACCCTACGTGGAAGCTCGGACATGCCGTACGGCTTCTCGATACTACTGACCAGCCGCGCTGTTTATGCCTGTGTATTTCTACCATACATATATAAACAAAAATCAATACATCAGCGTTGCCCGATTCCGGCGCCAACCCCCTTATCGAACCGTTTCGCTCGGTTCCTGCCGGAACGCATCGCGGAGACTGGCAAAACACCGTTTGACGAAACTAATAGATCACCGACATATCATGTTTCGACACGGCCGAACCGCCTCAGCGGAGCAGCGCACGCCTGGCTGCACCACACAGCGCTCTCGTTCACCATGACACACGAAGCAAAAGTTGTTGACACGTATCAGATCACGCCCCGAGTGAAAGGGTTCCGTCTGCGAGTACCCGGTCACGAGTTCGAGTACGACCCGGGACAGCACACGACGATCCGGTTCGAATCGGGCAACGAGCGAATCGTCCGCCCGTACACGCCGACGAATCTGCCCGGTAGCGAAGAGCTGGCACTGACGATCAAACGCTACGATGACGGACTGGCGTCGTCGTACATGCACCAGAAGCGACCGGGTGACACGGTCGAGATCGGCTCGATAGAGGGCGCGTTATCACTCGTCGACACGAGCCGAGACGTCGCTTTCCTCGCGTCCGGCACGGGCCTCACACCGATGATGGCGATGCTCCGGCAGTATCTGCGCGAGGGCACTGGCCACGCGCACATCCTCCTCGGCGAGAAGCGAGCGGAGACCATCATTCACCGAGAGACGCTCAATGAACTGGCGGCGAACAATCCCAATCTCAACCTGACCTTCGTGCTCTCGGACCCCAACTGGGAATGGACCGGGCGGATCGGATACGCACAGGAACACCTCGAAGACCTGTTCGACGAGTTCACCGAGCGGGACTTCTACGTGTGCGGGGTCCCGCCGATGGTCGTCCAGGCGAAAAACCGACTGGCCGAGCTTGGAGCGCCCGACGAGCGAATTCACAGCGAAGGCTGGGAAGACAGCGTCGTCGCAGACGACTAACGAGGAGTGACGATATTCGGTCAGTGCAAGGACCGTTCGCAGTCGGTTCGCTTGATCTGACCGTCCCCGGTTCGGCTCCTGGTACGGTATCCCGGTAGGCCCGGCTTGACTATCGTTTGAGACGGCGCTCGGAGAGCCGCGGACAGCCGAGTCGGTCCATCGTGCCGTGCGCTACGAGTTCACGGAGTAGACCAAGATCTGCGCTCGCGTACGCTTTCAGGCAGTGAGCGAGTTGTACCGAATCGACCGATCCGTCCTCGGGACCGAGATACCGCTCGACGAGCGTCGCATAGTCACCGTCGGTCATCCGTGGGTCAGATACGTCCGAGAGCGGCATGGTGTCGACCTCGCCGCGCCAGTCTGCCCGGTCGATCCCGATGTCGTAGTCGCTGAGTAGAACCGGATCGACCTCGATGCCAAGTTGACGAGCCGCTTCGACAACCGTGTCAGCCTCCGATCTGACCGGGACGCTCTCCGGGGTTGCGTGGAAACACCCGTTCAGCACCCGCTCTGCTCCGGTCCCAACGACATCGCCCCCCGATGCTTGCGCGAGACGTTGATAGAGCATTTCGAGCGGAAAGCGGTCGTATCCACGCGTCACAAGCGTTGCGCCTTCTGCCTCCGAAAGGTCTTCGACGACGTGCTCGAGCAGGAGCTGTTCGTCTCGCGTGTCGGGTTCCTCGCGATGATATACCGTCGCATCACTGGACCGGTCACAGTATGCGAAACAAACGGCGGCGATTTCGTACGTCTCCGGGTCTTCCACCCGGATACCCCCCGCCTCATCCGTCGGCCGGGGTTGGACGGTCACAGCGATACGTTCGTCGCTTGCCCCTAGCTGGACCAGCCACGGCGTGTCAAGTTCAGCCAGTGGCGGGTGTGTCTGAGGCTCCGGTGCCTCGATACGTTCCACGCCACTGTTACCGGATGGAAACACGAGCTGGGCCCCGAGTGACCTCGACCGGACGACCCGGTCGAACCGGTACCATTTGCCCGTCTCCAACGACGATTCAGTAGCTGATGGCTCTTGGACTGCTACCCGTAGCTCCGTCCCCTCGATATCGGTACAGTATACCATGGACGTGGGTTCGGCCGGGTCGTCTGCAACGTAGTCAACCCGGAGTGGAACCTCTAAGCCACGCTCCGCCGGAATCTCCCTCGAGGCTATCATCTGTTCGAGAAAATACGGCCTGTACGGTCAAAAACTACAACCTGTCTCTGTGGAGTGTTAATCGGGAGTTCATCAACCTCCTCTGCAACTAATCGTTCTCACTCTTTTCAGAGATTCTGAATCCATCGTCGGACATATTCTCTGTCTCTGTGCTAATTCGTATAGCTCTTGAGACAGAGTCGTACGGACCATTGCCTCACGTCGTCTCTAACCGCTCAAATTGTACTCTATTCGACCTCAAATGACGACTGTCCCCTCTTAGAGGGCAGCAGACGCGATTCTCAGACGTTCGTGCACTTCTCCTCGAAAATGTATGGATAGAAAGCTGGCCTCGGCACTCATAGGGCTCGTCATCGCCTCCCTCGTGCCGGCCCTAACTTCGATCCCGCTCTGAGGGGACGTTCCCCGTGCGCGACCGGAACGTGGCGAGTGCGGACCGGTCACCGATCGAGTTCTGACCGCGGCAGAGCGTCGGAACGTCTCTCCCGCAGCCCGGACTTTGGGGCGAACGCGTCCGTCAGAGAAACCGCCTCGGCGCTCGTGACTCTCGAGCTACCGGCGGTGAATAGTGCACTCCGCCGATTCCGACGAGAAGGCCGATTGCGGTCGAAAGCCAGTCGATCGGTCGGTCCGACCGGTCGGCAATCGGCGCCGCGTCCGGGCTCAACCCCCGTCGTCGACCTTCCCGAGACGGATCGGTTCCTCGTCCCCGTCTGAGCGTTCGACCCGGACCGTCCTGGTCGGGAACGCCATGTCGAACCCGGCGTCCGCGAACGCCCGTTGAATCTCGCCGTTCACGGCCCCTCTGACCTCCTTCCAGCGGTCGAGGGCCTCGATGTGGTACTCGAGCCTGATCCGCATCGCCGAGTCCCCGTAGTCCCAGAACCACGCGCCAGTCCGCTCGGCGTCGACGCCGTCGACCTCGTTCGTCGTGTCGACGACCAGTTCGACGGCGGATTCCATCTCCGCCGGCGTCGTGTCGTACGACAGCCCGAGGAAGGTCTTCACCCGTCGGGTCGGCTCTGCGGAAATATTTCGCACCTCGGCCTTCGCGATCGACGCGTTCGGGAGCGTCACAACCCGCCCGTCGAAATCTCGGATGCGCGTCGTCCGGAGTCCGATCTCTTCGACGGTACCGGTCGTCCCCTCGATATCGACGATGTCGTCGACGAGGAAGGGCTTCGTCGAGAGGATGTGCGCGCCGCCGAAGATGTCGGCCATGGTCTCGCGGGAAGCGAAGGCGACTGCGACCCCGGCCACGCCGAGTGAGGCGATGACGGCCACGACGTCGTACCCCAGCGAGTCCAGCACGACGATGCCCGCGACGGAGACGATGGCGATGTTGGCGATCCGGCTGACAATCGGAACGAGCTCGTCGTCGAGCTTGGACTCCGTGCGTTCGACGTACCTCATGAGGTAGGTCTCGACGAACCCGTCCGTCAACCGGACTGCGATCCACGCGATAGCCACGATGACGGGAATCTCGACCGAGGCGTTCAACACCGACTCCAGCGGCTCGACCGGCGAGAGGATGCGTCGTCCCGCGACCGCACCGAACACGACGCCGAGGAGGACGACGGGCCGCCCGAGCGCGTAGACGACGATGTCGTCGACCTCCGTCTCCGTCGCTTCGACTTTCCGCCGCAGTCTACGCCGGTAAAAGAAGCTCAGCGACCGGCCGACCACTGCACCGAGGCACAGCACGGCGAAAAACAGGAAGTACTGCTGGATCGTGCTTCCGAAGTACGTCTCCGACAGCAACGAGACAACTGGCATACAGGAGGCGTGTTCCCCGGTATCATAACTCTATGGCCGCGTCCGACGCACGGGTCGCGTCTGCCGCGTATCGGTGCGTCACTCGCCGGCGGCGACCGGGCGGTCGACGGAGTGCGTCAGGGCGAACGCGAAAACGTGGCCTCGACGCTCGAACCCCGACGACTTACCAGTACCAACCGACTTCGGCCTGCGATTATACAGGCTGGAAGGCGAATACACCCGCCTTTAGGCGGGTGATGAAGCCGACATGGTGGGAAGCAATCCACTGGCCCAACGTCTGTACCGAGTTTCATATACCGAGGTTTAACTGACAGGCCGCTCTATACGTAGTTAGGAATCGGTCGGAACGGAGCGGATTCCGAACCGTCCTTCAGAGGCGGCCTGTCCGCCCGCGTAACGAGGCAGTATCTGAAAGGGCAGTCGGTGAACGCTACATCCTCGAAGGGTGTGTCTGTGTTGACTGCTCGAAGCGAGTCAGACGATATCCCCAACTCCGGTGATGCCTGCCAGCGTCCCCGTGACAAAAACAACACTGGGACGCCGTACACGGCCGAGGATAGGGGTAACGGCCAGTTGGCATGGCCAGCAGTCCACCAGTCCGACACTGTGGGACTACCCGTGCCCGAAAGGACTGGGAGTCCGGTAATTAGACTGCGAACCTGAAACTCCCACCGCTCGGGATTCCTCCGCGTTTACGCGAAGGAGGATGTCAACTAGCAGTGCTGAATACTTCTATCATTCTTATCGCGGGAGGCGAGATGTTCTGTATCCGGGTCACCGAATCGGTCTTCGCCGCGAGCGGTATACACTGTCCAGCCACGACGATGGAGCCAATCTGCGACAGGAAACCAGATACTCTCGTCACAGTACTACGGCCTCATGCCTGTGCGGACTCTGCGGACCGAAACTCGTCGGCTACGACATCGTCTCGAACTGGGGGAACTGGGTCTACCAGACCGGCGTCGGCAACGACTCGCGGGACAACCGCTTCGAGGTGCTCTCGCAGGGCGAGTACCACGACGACGCGGCCGCGTACATCAGGACCTGGCTCCCCGAACTCGACGGTCTGCCGGCCGAGTACGCTCACCGCCCGTGGCGGCTGAGCGACGACGAGCAGGCCAGCTACGGCGTCGAACTCGGCGTCGACTACCCGCGGCCGGTGATCGATATCGAGCGTCGGTACGCGGAACTTGGTTGATGACGGTGCTCCCAGGGGTCTGAAAGAATGTCCGCGGGGTGACAGACTGCGGGGAAATACTGTTCGTGGGTCGTGGTGCCGAATCGGAGGGACACCCTGTACGGAGCGTGTCGCGGAGTGTCCAGCAGTGACGTTTCCGCGTCGGGCGTCGGTTCCTACAGCGTGGGGACCAGGCCGCGGATCGCGATTTCCGCCACGGGCTGGACGGCTGTCCTCACCGACTACTCATCGGCAACCTCGACGCTGACACTCTCGCCATCCTCGAGGAGACTCATGTTCTTCACTTCGACCCGCATCGCCTGGTCTGCGGATAGTTTCTCGTCGTACTCGTGGTCCTCGTCCTCGACACGGATAGTGCCGTCCCCGGAGGCGTCGACCGGTTCAGCGATATCGAGCGTCTCGGAATCTTCGGCCGTCAGCGACGGCTCGAAGACGTCCGTCACGGTTCCATCGGAATCGATCTTGGCGACGACCTGATCCTCGGCGTCGGAGCCGGGTGCGACGGCGACCTGCACCTTCTCCGTGCCCGCGACGACGTCGAAGTGGACGCCGTCACCGGCATCGAGGCTGCTCTGGACCTGCTCGTCGGACCAGGCTGTCTCGATGGCCTCGTCGACCTCGTCCGAGGACAGTTCGTCAAACGGATCGGTTATCTCGACCGTGTAGTCATCTGGAAGCTGTTCTCCGGATGCGTCACCAGAGCTCGCTCCGGCTGCGACGACGCCACCGGCTCCAACGGTGAGCATCGCCGCGAGGGCGAGCGCGATTAGCTTCGTTCGCATTGTGTATCGGAGTGATCCGTTCGGAGGATCGCTCCACCTGGACCTTGTAGGAAAAACCCCTTAGAGACCCGTTGAGAAGGCGTTTGAAACGGTTTCGAAACGGGTTTCGGCTACAGGAGCAAAACCATGTTACCCATCCCGCGGCGTTTGCGCTCGACGAGGTTTTTCGTCTCCAGGCTGTCGAGCGTGCGGCTGACCGTCGCCTTCGAGAGATCCGTCGCGTCGACGATGTCGCTTTGGGCCATCACGCCGTCCTCGTCGAGGATCGTCTCGTAGATCTCACGCTCGTTTTTCGCCAGGCGCTCGGCGGTTTCCTCCCACTCCTCGCGGCGCGCGTCGAGGAGGTCCCCGCTCGGTGCGAGCCCGTCGTTCCCATCCGTCCGCACCGCGCCGCCGGCGGAATCCGGCGGTCTCCGGTCGATAGCCGGTGATTTGGCATCTCTACCCGACCAATCCGTTGTAACGAGGTACGTCCCGCTCGAACCGAGCAGGACCGCAGAGACGGTGATGACCGCTACATCACGGTACTGGAAGTACCCGCCCAGTTCCGCGACCTCCGTACCGCCTTCACCGACAGAGACGACGACTGGTGTGGGGGTTATCAGCTGTACCGCGAGAACGACTGTGGCGGCGACGAAGACGACCGCAGCGAGGAGCTGCTTACCGTGGAGGGCCTGCAAATCCATAGGTTGATACTTCGAATCCCTTCCCTAATCTCCGTCGATATCGACTGGCAAAATTCGGCCCGAAACCGGGTTGAAACGCCTGCGAAACGCGTTTCGAACGCGTTTCATCCCAGTACTCATGAGCTCTTTCACCCAACGGTCACGTATGAATGAGGACGCCCGGACTGGCCTCGTCGTCCTCCTCGTGCTCGCGAGCGTCGGCGTCGGTCTCGCGGGCACACTCGCCGCGCTCGGGGTCGGGGACCCCATCGCCGACAGGGACCAGGTGGGAGAAGTCAGCATCGCTGGTACCAACGTGACCGCCTCCAGCGACAAGAGTGACACCGCGGTGGTGACGAATGTCTCGGAGACGAGTGATATCGAACTCACCGAAGACGGAGGCGATATTTTGATCACGACGCGAGAGAACGACCGGTTTACTCGGCACGAACGGGGACGCGCTGTCGAGATTGTCCGGGCCAACCGGACCGTCGCGTCGTACCTCGAAACGGTCGAAAACGAGGAACTCACGGTCGAACCTATAAGAAAGCTGAACTCCGGGGAGGCACAGACCGCGACGTTCACATTCGACGTCGAAGAGACAAACAGCACCCTCTCCGCCGGGGAGACGGTAAAGATCAGAAACCTCACAGTCGAGAAATCGGACGACACCGTGACAGTCGACAGAGAACCGTCTTACGTCGAGGACCGGGCAGTCGTCCGGATCGGGCGCGCCGGCAGGGAAGACGCCAGATACCGCGCGGAAATCGATCTCGCAAACGAGACGGTCGTCGACATCACCGACATGGGTGAGCTGTAGTGGACTGGAACTCGAATATGGGACAGCAGTCTCGGATCGATAACCGTGGATCTCGCTAGGGCCGAAACACGAGGCAATAGCACTCAGTTGTGGGGTCGTGTATGAGTCTGAATGTATTGTCGACGTAAATCGGTGGCCTCGGCACTCATAGGGCTCGTCATCGCTGGTGCCGAGGCAGCTCGGAGCGGTGCGTCGTCATCGGCCGCTCGACGGTAGTCGCCTCGCGGACTAAAGCCGACGGGTCGGCGGCGGGGCTAACCGGGTCGGAGTCGCCGCGGTCAATACCCGAGATCCTCGTACTCCTGGGGGTCTTCTCCCGGGGCCAGCCGCAGGAACCGGAGCTCCCGCACTCTCTTCACCGTCCGGCCGGCGTCGACGGGGGCGACGAACCGCGGCGCGCGGGCGGCCGGCAGCGGGTCGCCGCCGCGCTCGACGGCCAGCACCGCGTCGAGCGCCGTTTTCAGCGGGACGCAGACGGCGTAGCCGTCGGCGGCGACGCGGACGTGGGTCGCGTCTGGGGCGACCGTCACGTCCGGACGGTCCAGCAGCGACCCGACGGCGACCCCGCGCCACGCGCCGCCCCACCGCTCGCCGCTGGCGCACAGGAACTCCTCGGCGACCGATTCGAGCGCCCCGTCGTCGAACTCGTCGCACGCGACGACCCCGTCCGCGAGCCCGGACAGCTCGACCTCGACCGACGCCGCTACGGGCGCCGACGCGTCGGGGTCCCGGTCGCTCACTTCCACGGCGGATCGCCTCCGCGTTCGCTCGGGCACATGCCCGTTGATGACGAGCGCGCGGGTTTGAATGGGCCGCCTCGTTCCCGCGACCTGAGGCCCCGCTCGAACGGGTTCGCGGCGTCGCCGCTCGGTCGTCGTCGGCATCTGGAAAAAACGCGGTCGGCGGGCGGTCAGTCGCCGCCGTGACAGGACCCCGCGTACGCGTTCCATCGGTCGATCCCGTTGGGGAGTCGCCCGTCGTCCGTCGCGTCGAACGCCGCCGCGCACTGCGCGATCGCTTCCTCCGCGGTCGGCAGTTCGTCGTCGCGGTCCGGCGTCTCCGCCTCGATGCTCGTCTCGCGCGTACTCGGACCCTCGGGGCGCGTCGCCGCCGATTCCGAGCCTGCGTCAGTCGTGTACTACGGGTGGCACGATTCTCCCGAGACGGGCATCCTTAATAATAGTTCATGTTTGTTTATCGGGCCGCGAGCGTCGGCCTCGCGCCCCCGACTACTCGTACGACTCGGGCTCGATCCCGGAGAGCCGCATCGCGTTGCCGGTGACGCCGAGGCTCATTCCCATGTCGCCGACGACGACCGCGACGGCGACGCTCACCAGCCCCAGCGGCACGCCGAGCGCGAGCAGCGCCTTCACCCCGAGGCTCGCCCAGACGTTCTGGCGGATGACCCCGTTGGCCGTGTGCGAGAGCGCGTAGAGGTACGGGAGCTTCGCCACGTCGTCGCCCATCAGCGCGATGTCGGCGGTCTCCAGGGCCGTGTCCGTCCCCGCGGCGCCCATCGCGACGCCGACGTCGGCCGTCGCCAGCGCGGGGGCGTCGTTGATCCCGTCGCCCACCATCGCGACCTCGCCGTACTCGGCCCGCAGCGACTCCACCGCCGCGACCTTCTCCTCCGGCAGGAGCTCGGCGCGGTACTCGTCGACGCCGACCGACTCGGCTATCGCCCGCGCCGTCCCCTCGTTGTCGCCGGTCAGCATCACGACGCGCTCCACGCCGAGCTCGCGGAGGCGCTCGACGGCCCGCTTCGATTCGGGGCGAACCTCGTCCGCGACGGCGATCGCCCCGGTCAGCTCCGTCGCCGTCCCGACGAGCACGACGGTCTTCCCCTCGCTCTCTAAGGCGGCGAGCGACCCCTCGGCGAACGCGCCGTCGCCGGCTCCTCCGGACCCGCCGTCGTCGCCCTCGGTCACGACCCCGCCGTCCGCGACCCCGCCGTCGGTCTTTGCACGGGCCCGCGAGAGGTCGAAGCCGAGCCCCTCGAACAGCGCCGGCTTCCCGGCGTAGTACGTCTCGCCGTCGATATCCGCGCGGACGCCCTTCCCGGTCAGGCTCTCGAACCCGGCCGGCTCCGCGAGGGCTCCCACGCCCGCGCGCTCGGCGCGGCCGAGGATCGCGGCGGCGATCGGGTGTTCGCTCCGGCGCTCCAGCGCGGCGGCCCGACGGAGCAGCGTCTCCTCGTCGGCGCCGCCGAGCGGGACGAGATCGGTGACGGCGAGTTCGCCCCGGGTGAGCGTCCCGGTCTTGTCGAGCGCGACGGCGTCGACTTGGCCCATCACCTCCAGGTGGTTGCCGCCCTTGATCAGGACGCCGTTCTTCGCCGCGCTGGTGATCCCGGAGACGACCGAGACCGGCGTCGAGATGACGAACGCGCAGGGGCAGGCGATCACGAGCAGCGTGAGCCCGCGGACGAACCACGTCCCCCAGTCCGCGGCGAAGACGAACGGGTAGCCGGCGAGGTCGACGGTCACCGGCTCGCCGATCACCAGTGGCGGCACCGCGGCCGTCAGAATCGCTAAGACGACTACGACCGGCGTGTAGTAGCCCGCGAAGCGGTCGACGAACCGCTCCGTCTCCGTCTTCTCCGCCTGCGCGCCCTGCACCAGTTCGATGATCCGCGAGAGGGTGGAGTCGCCCGCGGTCGAGGTCACCTCGATCTCCAGGTACCCCTCCTCGTTGATCGCGCCCGCGAACGCCTCGTCGCCCGGGGCCTTGTCGACGGGGACGCTCTCGCCGGTGATCGGGGACTCGTCGACCGCGCTCTCCCCCTCGATCACCGTCCCGTCGAGCGGGACCTTCTCGCCCGGGCGGACGATCACGGTCTCGCCGACCGCGACGTCGTCGGTCGGGACGGTCGTCTCGCCGCCCTCTCGCCTGACGGTGGCCTCGTCCGGGGACAGCTCCATCAGCTC
Organism: Halorubrum sp. Ea8; assembly: GCF_002252925.1. Lineage (NCBI taxonomy): Archaea > Methanobacteriati > Methanobacteriota > Halobacteria > Halobacteriales > Haloferacaceae > Halorubrum > Halorubrum sp. Ea8. Next base: position 56,885 of record NZ_NHPF01000093.1, on the reverse strand, counting down.
GCGCAGGGAGTCGCGGGCGCGGTCCATCGCGTAGTCCTCCAGCAGCTCGGCGACGCTGAAGAGGACCGCGAGCGTGGCGGCCTCGACGAAGTAACCGATCCCGGTCGCGGCGACGATGGCCGTCCCCATCAGCAGGTCGATGTCGAGGCTCTGGTTCAGCGCGGAGTAGTAGCCGCCGCGGACGACGGGGATCCCGCTGGCCGCGACGGCGCCGACGAACAGGACGTCCGCGAGCGTGAGCGGGACGCCGAGCACGCTCGCCACCGCGGGGTTCGAGCCGGTCAGGACGAACTCGAACAGGAGCCCGCCGACCACGAGGACCGCGCCCAGCCACGTCTTCTTCGCGCGCGGCGTCGTCCAGACCTCCGACGGGGGCGCGACGGCGACGTCGCCGGACGCCCCGTCGGCGGTCCCACCGCGGTCGCCGTCGGCGCTCCCCTCGCCGCCCGATCGGCCGCCGGTGACCTCGTAACCGGCTCCTTCGATCGCCGCGACGACATCGCTCTCGTCCGCGCGATCGGGGTCGTAGGCGACCGTCGCGGTACCGGCGGTGGGGTTGAGCGCGACGTCGGTCACGCCGTCGACGCGCCCCAGTGCGCTGTCGACCTTCCCGGCGCACGACGGGCAGTCCATCTCGGGGACCGCGAGGCCGGCGGTCAGCTCGCGTCGTCCGCCGTCCGTGCCGGTATCGGCGGCCTCGTCCCCGCGTGCGTCTCCGCGTCCGTCCGGCTCGTCACTCATTACGTCGAGAGAGGGCCCTCATATCGATAAGCCTTGTTTGGATATTTCCAACTGGCGCCGATCGACGGCGGCGGCACGGTCAATCGAACGACGCGGGGGCGCCGTCGCCCGCGACCGACCGGGCGACGTGCGCCTTCGCCAGGCGCTCCTCGGCCCGACGGAGCCGGTAGGTGAGCGTCGAGCGCGGCACGTCGAGGTGGGCCGCGAGCTCCCCGGCGTCGACCGCCCGCGGCGACTCGTAGTAGCCGTGCTCGACCGCGGCCCTGAGCGCGGCCTCCTGCTCCGGGGAGAGCCCGACGCCGTCCGCGTCGCCCCGCGTCTCGTCGCCCGCCGAGGTGTGCGCCGTCCTGAGTAGCTCCATGCGGGCGGCGTCGCCGACGGCGGTCCGGAGGGCGTCGAAGAAGGCCCCCACGTCGCCCTCGCCGGAGTGGATGAGCCGCCAGGTGTAGTGGCGCCCCTCGTGGCGGGTCTCGAACAGCACGCCGTCGCCGAGGTGGTCGCGGGCGATGTGCGGGACGGACGCGCAGACGGGCGTGGGCTCCCAGTCGGTGTACAGCACGAGCGTGTCGTCGGTCCGGTCGAGGACGCGGGTGGTCTGGGTCGCGCCGCAGTCCTCCGTCGCGAGGCAGTCGGCGTAGTAGTCGCCGTCGGTGAAGGCGGCCTCGACGGCCGCGAGCGCGTCCGGCGCGCCCGTGGCGTGGTCGACCCGCCAGAGGTGGTCGTCGGTGGCGTGCAGCGACAGCGACCGCACCCGCGCCCCGGGGTGGGCGGCGAGCGCGTCGGCCACCCTGTTGCGCCCCGGTTCGTACTCGAGGGCGAAGACGAGTTCGCGCATGGGGGCCCGTAGGTGACTGTCGGACATAACAGGTGGCCTCGGCCCCAGCGCTCCGCCTCCGCGACGCGTCTGCGCTCGATTTCGAGCTTCGCGGCCGAATCCAGCGATCGCGGGTGAATCTGTGCGCGCCGCGCCCGCGGAGTCGACCGCAAATCGCGGTTTGCTATATCTTCATGCGGTTTATTTTCCTGGTGTCCGAACGTGTTCGGGCGGGTTTCGCCCCCGTGAGAACGCGCGAAACCGAGTTCGGGGGGTCGTTCGTACGCCGAGTATGGTCGAGAAGACGGACCGAACCGCCGGAGCGGGGGGCCCACGCTCGGCGGACGGCCGGCGCTTCGAGGTGTTCGTCCGGGAGGAAGAGGCGGATCCGCTCCGTCACGTCGGCACCGTCGCGGCGCCGACGCCGGACGTCGCTCACGAGGAGGCGAGCAAGCTCTTCGCCTGGTACGCCCGCGACGTGTGGGTCTGCCCCGCCGAGGAGACGCACCGCTACTCCGCCGAGTCGCTGGCGGCGGACGAGCGGTCCGGCGACGAGTCGGCCTCACGTGACGACGCGAGCGACGAACCGCGCGTGTACGAGGAGACCGAGGGGACGCCCACCGTCGCCTGCGGCAGCGCACCGGTCGAGAACGACTCGGACCCCGCACGCGAGGACGAGACGGCCCCGGAGGGAGACCGATGATCTCCGTCAGCAAGCTCCTCTGCGGGCTCGACGCCGAGAGCGACGGGCTCCGGTACGACGCCGCGGGGGACTCGAAGAAGCCGCAGATAACCGATGACAAGCAGCGCCGCCCGGTCGTCGTCTGGAACACGACGAAGCGGTGTAACCTCTACTGCGAACACTGCTACGCCGCGGCCGATCGGGAGGGGGCGCCGAACGAGCTGTCGACGGCGGAGGGGAAGGCGCTCATCGACGACCTCGCCGAGTTCGGCGTCCCGGTGCTCCTCTTCTCCGGCGGGGAGCCGCTCGTCCGCGAGGACCTCCCGGAGCTCGTCTCGTACGCCGACGACGCCGGGATCCGACCCGTCCTCTCGACGAACGGGACCCTGCTCACCCGCGAGAACGCCCGAGAGCTGAAGGCGGCGGGACTCAAGTACGCCGGCGTCTCCGTCGACGGGCTCCCCGAGCGCAACGACCGGATCCGGGGAGAGGAGGGGGCGTTCGACGCCGCCGTCCGCGGGATCGAGGCCTGTCTCGACGTCGGGCTCAAGACCGGGCTTCGCTACACGATCACCGAGCACAACGTCGACGACCTCGCGGGCGTCGTCGACCTCCTCGTCGACGTCGGCGTCGACCGCTTCTGCTTCTACCACCTCGACTACGGCGGGCGGGGCGCCGAGATCGCGGACGTGGACCTGAGCCCGGAGGCGACCCGGAAGGCGGTCACGGACCTCTGTGACCTCACCCGCGAGTACCACGCCGCGGGCGAGGAGATCGAGACGCTGCTCGTCGGCAACTACGCCGACGCCGGTCACCTCGTCGAGTACGCCGACCGGGAGATCGGCACGGACCGCGCCCGGCTCATCCACGAACACCTGCGGCGCAACGGCGGCGACCCGACCGGCGAGCGCGTCGCCGACGTCGACCCCGTCGGCAACGTCCACCTCACGCAGTTCTGGCAGGGGTACTCCCCCGGCAACGTCCGGGACCGCTCGTTCGGCGCGATCTGGTCGGACGAGTCGAACCCGCTCCTCGCCGGGCTCCGCGACCGCGAGGAACGGCTCACCGGGCGGTGCGCGGACTGCGCGTACAAGGAGGTCTGTCGGGGCGGCTCGCGGCTCCGCGCCCTCTCGGCGCACGGCGACCCGTTCGCGCCCGATCCGAAGTGTTACCTCACGGAGGCGGAGCGCGACGGCGCGGAGGCGTTACGGCGGATCCGCGGCGAATCGGCGGCGGACTGACCCGACGGGACTCGGGAACCCCTCGGTGATCGGCGGTCAGTCGTCGACTCCCTCGAAGGCGTCCGTGACGAGCTTCGCCTGCGCGGACCGGAGCCGCTGCGAGAGCGCCGACTTGCTGATCTCCAGCTCGCCGGCGAGCTCGCCGAGGGAGACGTCGGCGGCGTCGTCGAAGTAGCCGCGGACGACGGCGAGCTCCATCCCCTCGCGCTGCTTCGGGGTGAGCGCGGAGAGGTCGACGGTCGCCTGCTCGGTCGGTTCGGGACCCGCGACCACGGCGAGCCGGACCAGCCGCACGCGGTCGAGCGTCTCCCTGAGCGTCGCGACCACTTCGCGGACGGCGTCGCGGTCGTCGACGTACGTCGTGACCGACACCGTCCCCTCGTCGACCCGTCGCACGCGGGGGACGTAGCCGAACTCCTGGAAGACGCGACAGAGGCAGTCCTCGCTGATCTGGCCGCGCGCGCGGCGGATCCCCTCCTCGCCCGGCGGTTGCACTTCGACCGTACACTCGTCGCCGACCGCGTTGACGGTGACGTCGGACGCGCGTTCCGACTGCGAGACGATCGGGCAGTCCCACTCGTCGGACGGGTCGACCTCGAGGTCGACGCGGAGCCGTCGGTCGCCGTCGTCACCCGCGACTTCGACCATGCGGTCGATCGGTCGGCCGTCGGCTTAGGCGTTCGGCGCGTCCTCACGGATCAAAAAAGCGGGACCGCGCGGCGGGGGCGGACGGCGAGGGTAGCTCGGAGCCGGGACGGTCCGGTCAGTTCTCGGAGCCGGGGAAGCGTTCGCTCAGTCCTCCGACTCGGGCGCGGCTTCCTCCGCCGCGGGCTCCCCTGCGCTCTCGTCGGCCGCCTCGCCCTCCTCGGAGCGGGCCGCGACCAGCGCGCCGCTGGCGACGCTGTACATCGGCTCCTCGGCCGAGCGCACGCCGCTGATCGAGAACGGGATGCTCGCGTCCTCGAGGTGGTCGGCGAACAGGTCCTTGAACCCGTTCGGGCTGGAGGTGCCGCCGGTGACGACGACGGGGACGTCGAGCCCCTCCTCGACGTCCTCCTCGTCGACCTCGCGGCTGATGTTCTCGATGACGTAGTCGAGCAGGTTCTCGTAGTAGATGGCGAGCGCGCCCTCGACGCCGCCGACGTCGGTGCGGAAGTCGAGCTCGAAGTCGTCCTCCTTGATGCTCGTCACCTTGTCGACGGGCGTCCCCGTGGCCTGCGACGTCTGCTCGTCGATCCAGTCGCCACCGCGGGCGATGGAGAACTTCATGACGGGCACCGCGTAGTAGGCGAGACAGACGTTGGTCATCCCCGCGCCGAAGCTGATCCCGAGCCCGGTGAAGTTGTTGTCCGCGAGCTCGGAGTAGATGACCGCCATCCCCTCGTTGATCGGCTCGGGGTCGTACCCCATGTCGCCGAGCATCGACTCCAGCGTCTTCTCGTGGTACAGCGTCGTGAGCCCGGAGTCGATCGGGTCGGCCGGGCTGGAGTAGAAGAGGCGCTCGTTCGGCTTCGAGGGCTCGCCGACCACCTGCTCGGTGATGAGCTTGATCATCGGGATCGCGGAGGCCTCGTCGCTGGATAAGATTCCGTGTTGCATCGGGCGACGCGTCTCCTTGTTGAAGATGTTCGCGAAGTTGAGCGCGTCGTCGCCGACGACGTACACCTTGTCGTCCTTGCGGATGTGGAGGACGTCGCTGCGAGAGAGCATCTGCTCTGCCATGTCGCTGTACTCGATCTCGACGAACGAGTTCCGCTGCTGTACGAACACCGTCTCCGCGCCTTCCTGTCGTCCGGAGAGGATGTTCATCGTGCCGACGTCCAGGCCTTTAGCCATACACGTCCGTATCATTGCACACTTCATAAACGTTCGTGGCCGATTCCGAGCCGAGAGAATCGCGGCCGCGCCGCGGGCACCCGCGGTGGCCCGAGCCCGCTACGGCCTCCGGCCGCCGCGACCCCCGACTCGAATCCCGGGTCGTTTATGTGCCGCGCCGCGGTGATGCGAGACGACGTGAACGACACAGCGCGCGGGGTTGCGGAGCTGGCGCGGCCGGCGAACTGCGTCGCCGCCGCGGTCCTCACGGGGACGGGCGCGTTCGTCGCCGGCGCCGCGGGCGCCGTCGTCCCCACGGCCGTCGCCGCGGTCGTCACCGCGTTCGCGGTCGCCGCGGGCAACGCGATCAACGACTACTTCGACCGCGACATCGACGCCGTCAATCGGCCCGACCGCCCGATCCCGCGCGGCGCCGTCTCGGCGCGGGGGGCGCTCGGCGTCGCCGCCGTCTGGTTCCTCGTCGCCGTCGCGTTCGCGGCCCTCCTGCCGCCGCTGGCGATCGCCATCGCCGCGGTCAACCTCGTCGCGCTCGTCACCTACACGACGGTATTTAAGGGGACACCGGGGCTCGGCAACGCCCTCGTCTCCTACCTCGTCGGCTCGACGTTCCTGTTCGGCGGCGCCGCGGTCGGGGAGCCGGCGGCCGTCGCCGTCCTCGCGCTCCTGGCCGGGCTCTCGACGTTCACCCGCGAGGTGATCAAAGACGTCGAGGACGTGGCCGGCGACCGCGAGGAGGGGCTCCGCACGCTCCCGATCGCGGTCGGCGAGGACCGCGCCCTCTGGATCGGCACCGGCGCGCTCCTCGTCGCCGTCGCGGCGAGCCCGGCCCCGTACTTCACGGGCACCTTCGGCGGCGTCTACCTCCTGCTCGTCGCCGTCGCCGACGCGGTCATGCTGTACGCCTGCTACGAGGGGTTCGCCGACCCGACGAGCGCGCAACGGCGATTCAAGTACGGCACCTTCCTCGCGGCGGCCGCGTTCGTCGTCGGCCGGGCGGCGCTCCTCGTTTAAAAGGCCGGTCGGAGAGCGCCTCGGCTCACGGCGCCGCGGCTCGTCGGACGGGGTCGTTCGAAGAACCGAATCCGTGTATCGCTCGACGGCGGACGGTCAGGTGACGGTCACGCGACGTTGAAGCCCTTGTCGCGGAGGAAGTCCTCCACGCGGCCCGAGTGGTTCCCCTGCAGCTCGATGGCGCCGTCCTCGACGGTGCCGCCGCAGGCGAACTTCGACTTGAGATCCGACGAGAGGGAACTCAGGTCGACGTCTTTCGGGTCGAATCCTTCGATGACCGTTACCTCCTTACCGTACCTGCGCTCGTCGATGCGGATGCTGATCTGCTGGGACTCCTTCGCGACGTCCTCGCAGACGCAGAGTTCCTGGGGCAGTCCGCACGTCGAGCAGACTTCCGACATTACAGCCGAACTTACAGGGTGACCGTATTAAATAGTGTCGGGAGTGCGGCCGCGTCGGATGTCCGTCGCCCGTTCTTTCGGGCCAGCGACCGGATCGAGCACGCGAATGGGGGTCGGCGCCGCTCGGCCGCCTCAGTCGAACAGCCGCCCGAGAACCGGCGTCGCCTCCAACGCGAGCCGCCGAACGGTCCGGCGCGCCTCGTCCGCCTCCGCGCGCGTCACCGTCCCGGCGTACGTCGCCCGCTCGTACGTCTCCCCGACGGCGAGCGCCCGCTCGTCGAGGCCGCGGAGCCGGAGCGCGTCGAGGTAGGCCCGCGGGGTCTCCCCGGCGCGCCGCTCGCGGTAGCGACGGCCGAGCAGGTACTCGAGGTCGGCGAACGCGCGCCGGGCGTCCGTGGCCGGATCGGAACTGACCCACGGAAGGCGGAGGCGCGCGGCGCGGCGCGCGCGCCTGCCGACGCCGAAACGGCGGGCGGCGGTGACGCCGATGACGGCCGCGACCAGCCAGTAGGCGACGGTCTCGCGCGACGGGATCGGGGAGCCGTCCCCGCTCGGCCGCGCCTCGCCGCCGACGGCGCCGCGGGTGAGTCCCTCCTGTCTCGCTCCGACCGCGGTGTCGCCGGGCGCGGCGGCGTCGGCCGCGTCGCCGCCGGTCGCCGCCGTCCCGTTGCTGTCGTTCGGCACGTCGGCCGTCGTCGACGACGGGTCATTGACGCCGGCCTCGGGGACGATCGACGGCGCGCCCCGAGCGGGTTCGGAGGCCGGGACGTCCACGTCCTCGTCGCCCGCGGCGCGCGCGTCGGCGAGGCGCGCGGTCCGGGTCTCCTCGCGCTCGGCCGCGGGCGTCGGGTCGAAGGTGACCCAGCCGTGGCCCGGGAAGTACGCCTTGACCCACGCGTGGGCGTCCTGGCCGCGGACGACGTACCGGTCCTCGCCGATCCGCTCGCCCTCCGAGTAGCCGGTGACGAACTGCGCCGGGATCCCCTGCGATCGCAGCATCGCGGTCATCGTCGTCGCGAAGTAGACGCAGTAGCCGGCGTCCATCTCGAAGAGGAACGCGTCGGCCACGTCGCCGTCGGGCTTCCGGACGGTCAGCGAGTACTCGTACTCCTCGCGCAGGTAGCGCTCGACCGCGACGGCCCGGTCGTACGGGGTCTCCGCGTTCGACGCCGCGATGATCTCCTCGGTGCGCTCTCCGACGCGGTCGGGGGTGCTCTCGGGGAGCTGGGTGTACCGCTCCTCGATCGCGGGGTCGTAGTCGGTGCCCGCGCTCCGGAGCGCGGCGGGGTCGGCGTCGGGCACCCGGCTCTCGACCGTGACCGACTCGCCCGCTCCCAGCGGCTCGGCGAGCCGGAGCGTCCCGTGCTCGTCCACCCGTGCGGTCTGGGCGGCGGGCCCCCGCACGTCGACCGCCTGCCACGGCGCCGGCAGCGACGGCGACTCCGTCTCGGCGGTGATCGTGACGTTCACGCGCGTCGCGTTGCCCGGGGGCCCGTCGAGCGGTCCGTCGAGCGGCGACTGCTCGCCGGACCGCACCCAGCCGTCCCCGGTGTAGGTGTCGTAGGCGCCGGCGTGCCAGTTCGCCGCGACCGGGCTCTCGATCGTGTAGCGCACCTCGGGCGAGAGCCGCGTCGGGCCGACGACCTCGACCTCGTCGTCCGCCTCGATCGACGACTCCAGCGTCGGGGTGCCGCGGTCGATCCCCCAGGGCTGGGCCGCGCCGGCCGGCAGCAGGGTGAGCGTCGCGCTCACGAGGACCATCGCCGCCAAGACCGCGGCGAGGGTGTCGCCGTGGTCCCGGATCCCGCCCGGCATCGACAGCGTCGAGAGGCCGGCGGCGAGCGCGACGCCGACGACGCCGACGAGCGTGGTCGTCCCGCCCGCGTCGCCGGTGAGCACGAGGAAGGCCAGCGTGCCGCCCGCGGCGCCGGCGGCCGCGACGTGTCGCCCGCGGCCGACGAGGTAGCCGACGAGGAACGTCGGCACCGGCGCGACCGCGAGGACCCAGACGTCGGCGAGCGCGAGGCGGAGGATGGAGAGCCCGGTCAACAGCGAGACCACGTCGATCGCGACGCGCCGGACCGAGAACAGCGCGCGCTGACTCTCGGGGATCGCGAAGTAGTACCCCGCCAGCGTCGCGGCGAACAGGACGACCGTCAGGCGGAGCGCCGCGCGCTCGCCGACGCACCGCGCGAGGAGGAAGCCCGCGGCGCCGGCGACCGCGACCGCGACCGCGGCCCGCGTCGACCCGCCGACGACGTCGGTCGCGGCGAGGAACACCGAGAGGTACGCGGCGGTGACGACCGCGACGCCGAGGACCGGCGGGTCGACGACCGCCCGCAGCCGCCCGCGGAGGTCGCCGTCGCCGGGGCTCTCCCCGTCGTCCGACCCGCTCCCGCCGCCGAGCGGGCGGCCCCTCATCGGCCGATCACCTCGCTCCGGTCCGCGGACGGCGCCCCGCCGGGCGCGGTCTCTCCGGCCCCGCCGTCGTCGGCGACCGCAGCGCCGGAGCCGTCGTCCGGGGGACCGGTCGCCGCCTCGTCGACGCTCGTCTCGCCGTCGCCCGCCCCGCGGACCGTCGCCCCGGCCACTTCGTCGAACGCGACCGCCCGGTCGCCGACGCGGTACCGGGCGCCGCGCTCGTCGGCGACGACGCGCACGTCAGCCTCGTCGTCGCCGACCGTGCCGGGACGCGTCCGCGCGGCCAGTTCGAGCACCGCCCGTCGCCCCCGCGCGCCCGGGTCCGCCGAGACCTCGCCGTTGGGGAGCGTCAGGTCCACCGGCACGCCGTCGTCAAGCAGCGCGAGCGCGAGGCTGGCGGCCGCGCTCGCGAGGTCGTCGGCGGGATTTCGGTCGCTCCGGCGTTCGGTTTCCCTCGCCGTCCCCGCGCCTTCGCCTCCGGCCTCGCCGGCGATCGCCACGCGGCCGCGCTCGGTCTCCGCGGCGAACGCCTTCACCACGATCTCGCCGTGCTTCGCGGTCGCGGGCCAGTGGACGTCGCGGAGGGGGTCGCCCCGCGCGTACTCGCGCAGGCGGTCGAACTCCTCTCGCCGCCGGCTCGCTCCGACGGCGTCGTCGGCGTACAGCGCCCGGCGGAACCACGTCGGGATCTCGCGGCACGCCGGGTACGCGAGGGTCGCGTCGAACGACTCGATCACCGCCTGCCGCTCGAAGAGCCCGAAGACGTCGCTCGCGGTCACCGTGACGGGGCCGAACTCCCGCTCGCCCCGGCGCAGGTAGCGGACGCGGTACGTCGCCGGCGCGTCGCCGACGGAGGTGCGGACCGGCTCCGTCGGCCCCTCCAGCCCGTCGTCGAGCGCGTCGGCGACGTCGGCGACGTACGTCGGCGACAGCTCGCCCGCCCCCCGGGAGTGGAACGAGAGCCGCACCTCGCCGGTCTCGCCGACGAACCCTTCCGGCGGGAGGCTCCGCCTGGCCGCCGGCTCCTCGATCCGGGCGAGCTGGACGTACCCGGCCGCGAGCGCGACGGCGCTCGGCAGGACGACCGCCTCGATCGACCGCCCGCTCGCGGCCAGCGCCATGCCGACGCCGACGACGCAGACCGCGACGACGACGCGGCCCCGGCGGGTGAGGGTCGGCGACGGCACGAGAGATCACTCCACGCTCGTCCGGTTCAGCGCGTCTTCGACCACCTGTTCCCCGTCGGTCCCGGAGTCGGAGCGGACGCGGTGCGCGAACACGGTCGGCGCCTCGGCCTGGACGTCGTCGGGAATCACGTACCCGCGGCCGTCGAGCGCGGCCCGCGCCTGCGCGGTCCGGAGCAGCGCGAGGCTCCCCCGCGGACTGACCCCGAGCCGGGCGTTCTGCCGCGTGTACGTCGCCAGCCGCGCGACGTACTCGCGGACGGGTTCTGTCGCGTCGACGTCGGCGACGGCGACCCGGGCGCGCCGGACCTCCTCGATCGACGCGACCGGCTCCACGGCGTCGACGGGGTGGTCGCCCGCCATCCGGCCGATGATCTCGGCCTCCTCCTCGGTGCTCGGGTAGCCGAGCCGGATCTTCTTCGTGAACCGGTCGACCTCCGCCACCGGGAGCTCGTACGTCTGCCCGGGCTCGACGTCGTTCTGGGTGGCGATCACGCAGAACGGGTCCGGGAGGGCCCGCGTCTCCCCGTCGGTCGTCACCTGTCCCTCCTCCATCGCCTCCAGCAGGGCCGACTGCGTCTTCGGCGGCGCCCGGTTGATCTCGTCGCCGAGGACGACGTTGGCGAACACGGGTCCGGGCTGGAACTCGAACTCGTCCGTGCGCTGGTTGAACACGTTGACGCCGGTGACGTCGGCGGGGAGGAGGTCCGGGGTGAACTGGACGCGCTTGAACGAGCCGTCGATCGAGCGCGACACCGCCTTCGCGAGCGTCGTCTTCCCGACGCCAGGCACGTCCTCCACGAGGAGGTGCCCGCGGGCGAGGACCGTGACCACGACGTGCTCGATCGCCGCCCGCTTCCCGACGATCACCGCCTCGACGTTGTCGACGACGCGCTCCGCGAGCGCGGCGACCTCGTCGAGCGCCATCGGGGGACGCTCAGGCTCTCCCGTTCCGTCGGCGTCGACGCCTGCCGGACCGGTCTCCGCGGCGTCAGTCATGTCGGGGTCCCTTCCGCGGCGCCCCGACCGAGTCGTCCGATATCATCCGTCGGTACGCCGGTCTCGCTATCGCCTCCCGTGCCAAGGCTACCCACGACCATCGATATGGCCCCGCTTAGGATAGCAACGGCATATGCGTTCCGCCGGGCGGCACCGGCCGTACACGTCCGGTCCCGGTCGGTCCGGCGCCCGTTCGGACCGCGTCTCTCGGACGACGACTCCCGGACTGCGGCTGTCCGAACCGCGACTGGCCGAACTACGACACTCGGACGTTCCGCCCGGCCGCCTCGCCGAACGACTCCGCGCCCGTCACGGGGTCGCGCTCGTAGACGACCTCGCCGCGGACGAGCGTCAGCTCCGGGAAGACGCCCTGCAACCCCTCGAACGGCGTCCAGCCGCAGGCGCTGTGAAGCGCTCCCGCCTCGATCTCGCGCGGGTTCGTCAGGTCGACGAGGACGAGGTCGGCGTCGGCGCCCTCGGCGACTCGCCCCTTGGCCTCGACCCCGAAGATCGACGCTGGGTTGGCGGCGACGACGTCGCGGACGCGTTCCAACGTCAGCTCCCCCTTGCGCACGGACTCCAAGAGGAGCGGGTACAGCGTCTCCACGCCCGGGACGCCGCTCGCCGCCTCCGCGAGGCCCTGCCGCTTCTCCGCGACGGTGTGGGGCGCGTGGTCGGTGGCGACGACGTCGACGTCGCCGTCGCGGAGGCGCTCGAACACCCCGGCCCGACGCTCCTCGGAGCGGAGCGGCGGGTTCATGCGGCCGAACGTGCCGAGTCGGCCGGCGTTCTCGCGCGAGAGGAACAGGTGGTGCGGGGTGACCTCGCAGGTGGGCGGAGCGGCGCCAGCGGTCGACTCCTCGTCCCCGCTTCCCCCGGCCTCCGACTCCCGGGCCGCGACGACCGCATCGATCCCCTCCGGCGTCGACGTGTGGGCGATATGCACCTGCGCGTCGCTCTCGGCGGCCGCGTCGAGCGCGCGCTCGACCGCGGCGACCTCCGCCTCGGCGGTCCGGTAGGCCGACCACGCGTCGGCGTTCGCGGCGGCGCCGACCCCGCCGAGGTCGCCGTCGAGCGCGCTCGCGTCGAACAGCGTCTCGTCCTCCGCGTGGACCGTGACGGGGACGTCGCGGGCGGCCGCCTCGGCGAGCGCCTCCTCGAACAGGTCGACGGCGATCCCCATGTCGCCGGTCGAGTCCGCGAGGAACACCTCGCCGAGCGCGAACAGGGGCCGTTCGAAGAGGCTCTCCGGGTCCCAGTCGGCGGTGACGCCGCCGTTGATCCCGTAGTCGACGAGCGAGTCGGCGGCGAGGTCGGCCTTCCCGTCGAAGGCGTCGCCGTCGACGGTCGGCGGCGAGGTGTTCGGCTGGTCGACGACGGTGGTCACGCCGCCCGCGGCCGCGCTCCGCGAGCCGGAGGCCCACGTCTCCTTGTGGCTCCCGCCCGGTTCGCGGAAGTGGACGTGGGCGTCGACGGCGCCGGGCAGGAGGTGTCGCCCGCGCGCGTCGACGACGCGCTCGCCGGGGTCCGGGTCGAGCCCCGCGTTCGTCGGCTCGACCGCGTCGACGGTTCCGTCTCGAACACGGACGTCGCGGACCCGCCCGTCGGCGAGCTCCGCACCGGAGATGAGCATGGGTACGCGCTCGCGGCCCGACGCTTAAACCGTGGTGATCCGCGCCACCACAAAGCGTTTGACACGTCCGCCGAGAGTCCGCTCATGGTCCTCGGTCCCCTCGGCGTCGCCGGCGTCCCCGCGGTCGTCGACACGCTGATCGCCTGGCTCTCACTGATCGCGCTGTTCGCCCTCCCCGGACTCGTCGCCGCCGTCTGCTGGACCCCCTTCCTGCTCTCGGCGCGGTTCCGGGCGCTGTTCCGCACGCTCCCGCCGGCGGGGCGGCCGGTCCCCTCGTACGTCGGCGTCGCGCTCGCGCTCTCGGTCCCGTACCTCGCCGGCGTCGTCCTCACCGTCGCGCTCGTCGGCGAGGCCGGCCCCGGCTGGAGCGAGGGGTTCCTCGACACCGCGCTGTTCGGCGGGATCGTCGTCGGCTTCGTCGCCCCGGCGGTCGCCGCGGCCGGGCTCCCGCGGCTCGGCGTGGACTGGGACCCGACCGGGTACGGCCCCTCCACGTGGGCGCTCCTCGTCGCCGCCGGGCTGTGGTACGCGGTCGTCGCCGCGGTGCCGCTGGTCGCGCTCGCGGTCGGCATGGCGCTGCCTGGCGGGTACTGACGGCGCGTCCGTCGAAACCGTAAGATTTTGATGAGCCGTGGGACAGTTCTCCGACATGTTCCCCGCACCCTTCCGACTGTTCTTCGTCGCCGTCCCCCTCCTCGTCGCCGTCGGCGCGCTGGCGATGGCCGCGTTTCCCCGCCGGATGACGAGCTGGCAGGCCCACGGTCCCGACGGGACGACGCGGATCGAGCCGAGCGAGACGCGGATTTTGCTGATGCGGATCATGGGCGTCGTCGTCGCCGGACTCGCGCTCCTCATGGTGGTCGCGAACTTCGCGTTCATCCCCTGAGACGCCGACCGCCGCCGTTCGCCCCCGCGAGCTCCGCCCTCGGGGACCCTCCGTCGAGACCGCTCCCGCGATCCGTGCCAACCGATGCCGACGCTCCGATACGGTTTTGGGTCGTCCCGCGGAATCCCCGACAAATGCTGTCTCGACAGTTCGTCCGGGAGAACCCAGAGGTCGTCCGCGAGGCGCTAGCCAACAAGGGCGTCGACGTGGACCTCGACCGGATACTCGACGTCGACGAGGAGTGGCGGGAGCTGAAACAGCGCGGGGACGACCTGCGCCACGAGCGCAACGAGGTCTCCTCGACGATCGGCGAGCTCAAACAGCGCGGCGAGGAGGAGGCGGCCCAAGAGGCGATAGAGCGCTCCCAGGAGCTGAAGGCCGAACTCCAGGACGTCGAGGAGCGCGCCGAAGAGCTGGAGACGGAACTGGAGGCGTCGCTGCTCGAACTCCCGCAGGTCCCGCAGGACTCCGTCCCCGTCGGCGCCGACGAGTCGGAGAACGTCGAGCGCCGCCGCGAGGGGTTCGACGACCTCCGGGAGCTCCCCGACGACGTGGAACCTCACTACGACCTCGGCGAGGAGCTGGAGATCCTCGACTTCGAGCGCGGCGCGAAGGTCGCCGGCGCCGGCTTCTACGTCGCGAAGGGCGACGGCGCCCGGCTGGAGCACGCGCTGATCCAGTTCATGCTGGACGTCCACCGCGAGCAGGGGTACGAGGACGTGTTCCCGCCGATTCCCGTCAATTCGGCGTCGATGCGCGGCACCGGACAGCTCCCGAAGTTCACCGAGGACGCCTACCGGGTCGAGGGGTCGAACGAGGAGGCGTACGACGACGACGACCTCTGGCTGCTCCCGACGGCGGAGGTGCCCGTCACGAACCTCCACCGCGACGAGATCCTGCTCGGTGAGGACCTCCCGCTGAAGTACCAGGCGTACACGCCGAACTTCCGGCAGGAGGCGGGCGAGCACGGCACCGAGACGCGCGGGATCGTCCGCGTCCACCAGTTCAACAAGGTGGAGATGGTGAACTTCGTCCGGCCCGAGGAGAGCGACGAGCGCTTCGACGGCCTCGTCGACGAGGCCGAGGAGGTGCTGCGCCGCCTCGAACTCCCCTACCGCATCTTGGAGATGTGCACCGGCGACCTCGGGTTCACGCAGGCGAAGAAGTACGACATAGAGGTGTGGGCGCCCGCCGACGACATGGACGAGGGCCCCGCCGAGGGCGGCCGCTGGCTGGAGGTCTCCTCGGTCTCCAACTTCGAGGACTTCCAGGCGCGCCGCGCCGGGATCCGCTACCGCGAGGAGCACCACGAGTCGGCGGAGCACCTCCACACGTTGAACGGCTCCGGGCTCGCGGTCCCGCGGATCGTCGTCGCCATCCTGGAGTACTACCAGAACGACGACGGCACCGTCACCGTCCCCGAGGCGCTCCGCCCGTACATGGGCGGCACCGAGGTCATCGAGGGCCACGACGCGGTCGGCGAGTCGAAGCTGGGCGGGGAGTAGGCGGCGCGTCGCGTCTCGGTCGCCGCGGAGGGGGCGCCGGGGCGGACTCAGCCTCGCTGTGGGGGGACGCCGAGCTCCCCGTTCCACGCGTAGTAGCCGACCGTGACGGCCGCCATCACGAACCCGGTCGCCACGCCGAGCGGAACGCTCCCCCCGGCGACGTACGAGACGACGGCGAAGACCGCGCAGAACGCCGCGACGTACACGGTCGACTGCCGGAGGGCCAGCGACCGGTCGAACGACTCGGGCAGTTGCATGGGCGGACGCTCGGCGCATCCGAGTATAGCTCTTTCCTCTCCGGACGGCGCGCGGACGACGGTTCCGACGCGGTTCGCACGACCGCCCGAGCGACCCCGGTCGCCGGGCGGCTACTGGTTCTCTAAGGCGTCGAGGATGCACGCGGCGGCGACGACCGCCTCCTTCGGCACGTCGCTCGCGTCGTCGATGGTGACCGTGTAGGCGTCCCGCAGCGAGAACTTCCCTTCGATGTCGCCGACGTGGCCGCCGTCGGCGTCGAATATCTCGTACTTGTTCGGGACGAGGTTCGCGACCGAGATCAGATGCCGGAGCGCCGCCATCGGCTTGCTCTTCGACTTGATGGTCGCCAGCGCCTCCCCCGTCTCGGGGTCGCGGATCGTCCAGTTCTCGACGAACAGCGAGTAGTCCTCGTCGAGGACGACGACCTCCTCGCCGGTGCCGGAGTCGACGATCGCGTAGCTGCCGCCGATGTCGATGACGCCGCCCGCCTTCACCGAGAAGGCGTCGTCGCCGTCGCCGGTGACGAACGGGAACTCCTCTTTCAGCTTGAACATCTTCTGTTTCCCGCGTAAGACGACGTTTCCGGCCCCGTCGCGAACGGTGTACTTGTTCCGGATCGCCGACTGCTTCACCTCGTAGCGGTCGTCGCTGAGGTCGACGGTGGAGATGTCGTAGGCGTCCGAGTCGGAGGGGAACACGGAGTACTCGCTCATGGGCGGCAAGAGAGTCAGGCGTCGGAAAACGGTTCCGCTCGGTTCGCTCGGACGGAGCCGGTCGCCTGCGCCGTCCCGGCCGACCTGGCCCCATCCAGCCATGCGATCCGAACGCTCATCTAATACGGTTAAGAAGTCTTTTGAAGGACAAACACAACGACCTTCTCGTTTTTCCACACAAAATTATTACCGGATCGAATCTGTATGGCCAAATATGGAGCACCCGAACGTTCTCGTGTTCGTCGAATTCCCCGACCCCGACGTCCCGACGACGGGCTTCCTCAAGGGCTTCAAATATCCGGACGCCGAGGTGGTCGGCTTCTACCACCTCGACGACGGGGAATCGCCCGAGGAGGCGCGGGCCGAACGCGGGGACGAATTCACGTCGGAGCTCGAAGAGATAGCCGAGCGGTTCGAGCGGGAGGGCGTCCGCGCCGACCACGACCTCGTGTTCGGTCACGACCGAGTGGCGGCGCGACAACAGATCGTCGAGCGAGACGCCGTCGACGCGATCCTCCTCCCCGGAGCGGCGAACACGCTCGGGAAAGTGCTGATAGCGGCCCGCAGTCTGCCGAACGCGGAGCGGAAGGCCACGCTGCTCGACATCGTCGCGGAGGACGAACTGCTGTCGGTCGATCTCGTCCACATCGCCGACCCCGACGACCCGGATGGCGAATCGGAGGGCCAGCGGATCCTGAAGCAAACGGCGTCGGCGCTCGCCGACGCCGGCGTTCCGGAGATGCGGATCAACCGGACCGTCCGGACGGGAACCGACGTGGCCTTCGAACTGAGTCAGGCGGCTCGGGGGTACGACCTCATCGTCTTGGGCGAAACGGAGCGCGACCTCGGCGACCGGATCTTCGGCCCCATCGGCGAGTACATCGTCGACGAGCGTGACGTCCCGGTGTTAATCCTCCGGTGATCGGCGTCGGCTTTCGGGCCGGTCGGCGGTCCCGGCTCGGTGCGTGGGTCCGGTCGAGGAGGACCCGGGCGGACGCCAGAGATCGACGCGACACCGGTTCCCGGGGGGCGCTCAGGGAGTCAGACGGACGATCGAGAGCCACTCCACTTCGGCGGCGGCCGCGGCCTCGCTCGCGTCGCCGGCCGCCACCCGGTCCTCGTTGCCCGCCGCCGTCAGCGCGAACACCATCTCCTTGCGGACGCCGCCCGCGAGCCGCACGTCGAGCGAGAGCTCGCGGGGCGAGAACCGGTGGTCGGCGTCGACGACCCGCACGAGGTGCTCGGAGTGCGGCAGGTCCTCGACCGTCTCCACGTCGAGGTACGTCCGGAAGTCGGCGCCGAACTTGAAGCCGGTCTTCGGGACGGCGTCGGCCGCGCGGAGGCGCCTGTACACGGCGAGCCGGCGGTCGAACCGCTCGCCCTCGACGTCGCGGCCGCGGGCGACGACCGCGGCCGCGGGGCCGTCCGGCGCCGTCCCGTCCGCGGTGCCGCCGCCGGAGCTCGCTCCCGCCGCCCCCACCGACGCCGACAGCGACAGGACGCCGTCGGCGGCGAGCGACGCGGCCTCGACCAGGGAGAGCTGGAGCGCCCCCTCGACCGCCGCCGCGCGGCCGGTGAGCGGCTGGCCGTAGAAGCCGCGCTCGTAGAGGGGATCGGGGGCGTCCCAGACGACGACGCGGTCCGAGAGCAGGACCCCGTCGAGGCGCTCCGGGGGCTCGTAGTCGGTCGCGCCCTCGATCCGGCCCGCGGTCGCCGCGAAGTAGGTGATGTCGGACTCCTCGTCGACGACCGCGAGGGTGCGGCCGGCGAGCCCGGCGGCGGGCAGGGACTCGCGCTCGCCGACGACCTGCACCGGGTACTCCACGTTCCCCGTGTCGGGCGTCGAGCCGCGCTCGTAGGCGACGAAGTCGACCGCGTCGGGCACGGCCGCGGTCCCGCCGGGCCAGGGGTCCCGGGCGGGCGAGAGGTAGAAGCCGCGGTCGCGGAGGTCCGAGTAGACGAGGTATCGCACCGCGAACCGGTCGGCGGCGGCCGCGCTCTCGACGAAGAACCGCTCGAATCCGACCGGGTCGGCGTCGGGGGCGAGGGCGACGCCGGAGAGGTCGCCGCGGAAGAGGAGGTGGGCCGCCTCGACGCGCGAGAGCGCGATCTCGTTCCCGTCGAGCGGCCGGCCGTACCCCCGGGAGTCGTAGAACCGCTGGCGGGCGTCGCCGGCGACCCGGACCGCGTCGCCGCGCAGGTGCCCTGTCGGTTGCATACCCGAAGGCGGGCCCGGACGAGGTAAGGGGGTTGCGGTCGGCGGACGGGTCGACGGCGGGGCGATCCGGTCGGCGACGGCGCTCGTCGCCACCGCCCGGACAAGGGTAAAGGGCGATCGGCGAGTACGGGACCCATGAACGACACCGCAGGCCTCCGGCTCACGGTGCGTGCCGCCGAGAAGCGGGACGCGGGCCGGGGGATAGCCAGGCTCCCCGAACCCGCCCGGAAGCGGCTCGGCCTCCTCAGCGGCGACACCGTCGAGATCCGCGGCGACCGCGTCGCGGTCGCGAAGGTGTGGCCCGGCGGCCCCGACGCGACGGACGGCTCAGTCCTCATCGACGCCGACACCCGCGCGAACGCCGGCGTGAAGGTCGGCGACGCCGTCACCGTCGCGCCAGTCACCGTCGAGGACGCCGACCGCGTCGCCCTCGCCGCGCCCGCGCGGCTCGCCGACGTCGACGTGAGCCGCGAGGTGGTCGAGCGCGCGCTCTCCCGCGACCTCCGCGACCGCCCCGTCACCGAGGGCGAGGCGGTCCACGTCGAGCGGCTCGGCGGGCTCCGGTTCGTCGTCGCCGAGACGAGCCCGGCCGGCACGGTGCGCGTGACGAACCGGACCGACGTCTCGGTGACGTACGGGGACGGCGAGGGCGACGGTCCCGCGCGCTCCGAGGGCCGCGACGGCGCTCGCGGCCGAACCGACGCCGACCGGGGCGACCGGAGCGACCCGGACCGCCGACAGACCGGCGGGTCGGTCGGCTCGGGCGGCGCGACGCCGGGCTCCCGGACGCCCCCCGCCGGCGGCGAGAGCACCCCGCCCGCCGAGCACACCGCGGGCGCGACCTACGAGGACATCGGCGGGCTCGACGAGGAGCTGGAGCTGGTGCGCGAGACGATCGAGCTCCCCCTCTCCGAGCCCGAGGTGTTCACTCGGCTCGGCATCGACCCGCCGAAGGGGGTCCTGCTGCACGGCCCGCCGGGCACGGGGAAGACGCTGATCGCCCGCGCCGTGGCCAACGAGGTCGACGCCGAGTTCATCACCGTCGACGGGCCGGAGATCATGTCGAAGTACAAGGGCGAGTCGGAGGAGCGTCTCCGGGACGTGTTCGAGCGCGCGAGCGAGACCGCTCCCGCGATCATTTTCTTCGACGAGATCGACTCGATCGCGGGCAAACGCGACGACGGCGGCGACGTGGAGAACCGCGTCGTCGGCCAGCTGCTCTCGCTGATGGACGGGCTCGACGCCCGCGGCGACGTGATCGTCATCGGGGCGACGAACCGGGTCGACACCCTCGATCCCGCGCTCCGACGCGGCGGCCGGTTCGACCGCGAGATCGAGATCGGCGTCCCCGGCGAGGCCGGCCGGCGACAGATCCTCGACGTCCACACGCGCCGGATGCCCCTCGCCGACGACGTTGAGTTAGACCAGATCGCGAGCCGGACGCACGGCTTCGTCGGCGCCGACATCGAGGGGCTCGCGCAGGAGGCGGCGATGACGGCGCTGCGCCGCGCCCGCGAGTCGGACGAGCGGGCGCTCGACGACGTGACCGTCTCGGAGGCCGACTTCGAGGCCGCTCACGCTAACGTCGAACCGAGCGCGATGCGGGAGTACGTCGCCGAGCAGCCGACCACCGACTTTACCGACGTCGGAGGGTTGCCGGAGGCCAAAGAGAAGTTAGAGCGCGCCGTCACGTGGCCGCTGACGTACGGCCCGCTGTTCGACGCCGCCGACGCCGACCCGCCGACGGGCGTCCTGCTGCACGGCCCCCCGGGCACCGGGAAGACGCTGCTCGCACGGGCGATCGCCGGCGAGAGCGGCGTCAACTTCATACAGGTCGCCGGCCCGGAGCTGCTCGACCGGTACGTCGGCGAGTCCGAGAAGGCGGTCCGCGACCTGTTCGACCGCGCCCGGCAGGCGGCTCCCGTGATCGTCTTCTTCGACGAGATCGACGCCATCGCGGCCGACCGCGACGGTGCCGGCGGGGACGGCTCCGGCGTCGGCGAGCGCGTCGTCTCCCAGCTCCTGACGGAGCTCGACCGCGCCAGCGACAACCCGAACCTCGTCGTGCTCGCGGCGACGAACCGGCGGAACGCGCTCGATCCGGCCCTGCTCAGGCCGGGGCGACTGGAGACCCACATCGAGGTGCCCGAGCCCGACCGCGAGGCGCGCCGGAAGATCCTCGACGTCCACACCCGCGAGAAGCCGCTCGTGGAGGGGGTCGACCTGGAGCACCTCGCCGACGAGACCGAGGGGTACTCGGGCGCCGAGATCGCCTCGCTGTGCCGCGAGGCCGCGCTGGTCGCCATCGAGCGCGTCGCCGACGAGCACGGCGCGGCCGCGAACGACCACGCCGACGAGGTCGGGATCACGAGCGACGACTTCGCGGCGGCGCTGGAGACGGTGCGGCCCGCGACGCCCTGAGCGATGAGCGCCGAGAGGGGCCCGGGACGCTCGGACGGCGGCGGTCCGGCGAGCGACGGCGACTCCGCGCCCGAACCGCCCACTCTCCGCGAACTCCTCGCCAGCGTCCGCGCGGCGGTCCGGACGCAGCCCCCGCGGGACCTCTTCCTCCTCGCCGTTCCGTTGCCGGCGCTGCTCGTCGCCGTGAGCCTCACGCCGGGGACCGACGCCTGGCGGCTCTCGCTCGCGACCGGCGGCGTCTTCGAGAGCCGGTGGGCGCTCTGGACCGCGTTCGCGTCGAGCTTCGTCCACGCGAGCCCCGGGCACCTCCTCGACAACCTCGTCAACTACTGGCTGCTCGTCGCGGTCGCGTACCCCCTCTCGGTCGTCGCGGGGTGGCGCGGGCGGCTGCTCGGGATCGCCGCGGTCTACCTGGCGGTCGTCCCGCTCGCGTCCGCGTGGGCGACTATCGTCGCGCTCGGCGGCCTGACGAACGCCCCGACAGCCGGCTTCTCGGACCTGAACAGCGCGATCCTCGGCTATTTGGTCGTCGTCTGGTTCGCCGCGCTGGCGACGGAGGCGACCGGCGACGAGAGCGACGGACCGACCGAGGCCGACGGCGACGGGTCCGCCGCCCCGGCGGTCGGCGTCGACGCCCGCTGGGCGGTCGTCGCCGCGCTCGGGTCGCTCGCGCTCGCGTACCTCGCCCCGAGCGGCGTCGGCTACTTCCCGTCCCTACCGGCCGTCGGGTCCCTGTTCGCGCTCTGCGCGGCCCTCGTCGCCGCCGGGCTCTACGTCGGCGTCGGCCGCCCGCGGGTTGTCGGGCTCGACCTGCCCCCCGAGCGGGAGCTGCTGTACGTCACCGGCGCGAGCGTCGCCGCCGCCGGGGTGATCGGGTCGCTGGTCATCGTCCCGTTCGGCAGCAACGTGTTCGCGCACCTCGCCGGCTACGCCGTCGGGGTGGCGGTCCCGCTCGTCGGCGTCGTCCTCGACGGGTGAGTCGCGCTCGCGCGCGGACGCCGACTACTCGTCGCCGTGGCCGTGCCCCGATCCCTCGCCGTGGCCGTGCCCCGATCCCTCGCCGCGCTCGCGACCGACGTCGTCGGGGGTCGCCTCGGCGACGGCGTCGGCGCCGAACTCGTCCACCGGCGTCACGCTGTAGTCGACGGTGAGCGTGTCCTTCGTCGCCCGGATCTTTCCGACGAACGCGGATATCTCGTCTAAGCGACCCTCCAGCACGAACAGCTCCATGCAGTAGCGAGAGCCGACGTGGTTGTGGAAGTTGGAGGCGACGAGCCCCTCGTGCTCGTGGCGGAGCCGCATCATCCGCTCTTCGACGCTCGTGGTCTCGTAGTCGAACAGGACCGTCACCACCGCCATCAGCTCCCTGTCCTCCAGCTTGGCGTCCTCGAACTCGCCGAGGAGGTTCCGCGAAGCCTCGCGAACGACCTCGCTGCGCCCCGTGTAGCCGTGTTCGTCCGCGAACCCGTCGATCCGATCGAGCAACTCCTCCGGCATCGAGACGCTGACGACAGTCATGTATTAACCCACGCCGCCGATGTTGTTAATCCTTGAGGTCGGCGTCTTCGTCCGGGGCCGCCCCCGCGACCGATTCCGGTCTCTCCCCCTGGGCCGATTCCGGTCTCGCCCGCTCTGTCGCTCTCGGGACGCCGACGCGCTCGGAGAGCCACTCGTAGTGGTCGAGGAGCGCACGCTCCCCCGCGTCGGTCAGAGCGTACACGTCGGCGATCCCCTCGGTGCGGCGGTCGAGGAAGCCCGACTCCACCAGCGAACGGAGCGTCGCGTAGAAGGAGCCGGGATCGATGCGTTCGTCGTAGTGGTTCTCCAACCGGTTCTTCAGCGACTGCGCCCGCAGCTCGCCGGCGTCGTACAGCAGCGCGCAGAGGTCGCGACGGCGACCGCTGTGGAACCACTTCGTCATGGGTCGGCTAGCGTGCGGCGACTCACGACCGTTTCGGTCGCGGGCGGACGGTTCCAGCGCGTTATACAGCTGGTAGCCATATTAAACTGACCGTACACTCAAATACGCGGCTATATTAAGACATTCACATTCTCTAACAGCGATTCACTTATTATGTGCCACTATATTATGTGTATTAGTGTGTGTTCACGGAAATTACTTATGAGCGAATGCCGCCACCGTGACACACGATGAACCTCGACCGACTGATCTGTCGCCACCGATACGAACGCAAAGCGATAATCATCGATCCCGACGAGGTCGTGGAGGCGTGTGCGAAGTGCGGTACGGAACGCGTTCGACGGATCGCCGGCTCTTGAGGTCACGTCCGCTCGACCAGCTCGTCGAGCCGGTCGACGCGCCGGTCGCCGAGCACGCACCGCCCGCGGTCCGCGTGGCCGACCCGCTCGACGTGAACCGCGTCGAGTCCGGCGTTCCACGCCGCGCCCACGTCGCTCTCGCCGTCGCCGACGTAGTAGCCGCGGTCCCCTCGCGGGTCGACGCCGAGCTCGCGCATCGCCAGCTCGATCGGCGCGGGGTCCGGCTTCCACCCCGTCTCGTCGGTACAGCAGACCACCGCGTCGAACCGACCCTCCAAGTCGACCCTGTCGAGGACGGGCTCGGCGAGGAACCGCTGGCAGTGGGTGACGAGCCCGGTCGGTCCGCCCGCGTCGTCGACGCGGTCGAGCAGTCGAGCGGCGTCGTCGTGGAGGTACGTCGCCTCCGCGCGGGCCGTCGGGTCCTCGACCGCGTGGAACGCGGGCCAGAAGTCGCCCGGGTCGACGCCGAGCTCGCGGAGGGTGTCGCCGCGCGGCCCGCCCAACCCGTGCCAGAGGACGTGCGCCTCGCGGTCGGAGAAGCGCCGGCCGAGCCGGTCGCCGACCCGGTCGAACACCGCGCGGGTGTACGACCACTCCGCGTCGACGAGCGTGCCGTCGAGGTCGAACAGGTGGAAGTCGTAGTCGACGACGGCCATGGGCCCGTCAGTAGAACCCGGACCGATAAGTGCGTTGCGGGGCCGCGGGTGACGGTGCCGCGCCACGCCGGTCGCCCGCCGTCAGGCTCTCACTCTCCCCGCACGTGGATCGACGAGCCGAGGTACTTGCCGAGGGCGGCGTCGACCGAGTCGGCGTTGAACCGGGAGAGATCCGCGGCGACCTCGCGTTTCAGCGCCTCGAGGTACGCCTCGTCGGTCCGGAGCTCCCGGAAGGACGCCTCGGTGACCTCGACGCCGAGGCGGTCGCTCGCGAGGCCTCGGAACGAGGGGTCGTCCCCGATCTCGCCGCGCCAGAGCCGGTCGCGGAAGAACAGCCACCCGTCCGTGCCGGGCTCGCTCGCGGGTATCTCCATCGTCGCCTCGAACCGATCGGGGTCCACCGTCGCTCCGTCCGGGTCGAGCCGGAACGCGACGGCGAACACGTAGGCGGCGTCCATAGACGTCGATATCCGGGATCGGAAGGTAAAAGTACATATCCCTCGGTCGAATTTATCAGAACGTATGCTGGACCGTCTCCGCGGCCTCGGCGAGCGCGCCTACCGGCGCCACCTCCGCCGCGAGATCGAGGACGTGCCGGCTCACGTCGCGATCATCCAAGACGGGAACCGGCGGTACGCCCGCGAGCGCGGCGCCGACGCCCCCGACGGGCACCGCGCCGGCGCCGACACCACCGAGCGGGTGCTCGACTGGTGCGCCGACCTCGGCGTCGCGGAACTGACGCTGTACGCCTTCTCCACGGAGAACTTCGAGCGCCCCGACGAGGAGCTGGCGCCGCTGTTCGACCTGCTGGAGCGCAAGCTCCGGGAGTTCGCCGACGCCGACCGCGTCCACGAACAGGGGGTTCGGGTCCGCGCCATCGGCGACGTCGCCCAGCTCCCGCCGCGCGTCCGCGACGCGGTCGACTACGCCGAGCGCCGTACCGCCGACAACGACCGGTTCAGGTTGAACATCGCGTTGGCGTACGGCGGGCGAACGGAACTGCTCGACGCCGCGCGGACGATCGCCGCGGACGTCGACGCCGGGGCCCTCGACCCGGCCGACGTCGACGTCGAGACCGTCGAGGACCGACTGTACGACCGCCCGGTCCGCGACGTCGACCTCATCGTCAGAACCGGCGGCGACGAGCGCACCTCGAACTTCCTGCCGTGGCACGCGAACGGCAACGAGGCCGCCGTCTACTTCTGTGCGCCGTACTGGCCGGATTTCTCGCAGCGCGAGTTCCTCCGCGCTATCCGGACCTACCAGTCCCGCGAGGAGTCGTGGCAGCGCGCCCGCGCCGAGCGCGCCGTCGCGCTGGTCCGGGCGGTCGCCGAAGTGGAGATCGCCGAGGCCCGGGCCGTCGCCCGACGGCTTCGGGGGCGCGTCCCTCGGCTCGACGGCAACGAGCTCTCCGACGACGCCCTCGGAATCGCCGAGAGCGAGTCGGCCGGACCGGTCGACGGCGACCCCCAAGAGTCGAAGGGCACGAACTAAGCCGTCCCCGGCGCGATCCCGCCCTCGTTCCGCGTCAGCAGGTACACCGCGAACGAGGAGAGCCAGTGCGAGCCCGCGTAGTCGTCGGTGAGCACGTCCGCGGCCCCCGCCTCGGCGTGCCGGCGCGCCGCCGCGTCCAGCGGCTCCCGCAGTCGGGTCGCCGCCGGCCCCTCCCGCCCCGAAAGCGCGTCGGCCAGTCCCGCGAGACACCACGCGCGGGAGACGTTGAGCCCGATCAGGTGCATCGCGGCGCCGTCGCCCTCGTCCGGTTCGACGTCGACGGGCGTCAGCAGCGCGTCGTGCGGCGCCCCCGTGAGGTCCGGGAGGAACCCGTCGAGCCACGCCGCGAACGGGTCGGGGGCGAGGACCCGGCGCATGAGGTCCGCCTCGGTCAAGGCGGGCGAGACGAAGTCCCACCCGACGGGCTCCGCGCCCACGACGCCGGCCGAATCGTCCGCGTACAGTCGGCTCGCCGTCGTCTCGGCCTCGCGTTCGAGCTCCGCGTCGCCGACGACCCGCGCGTAGTCGAGGACTCCGGCGAGCGCGAACGCCGTGTTGCCGTGGGTGCCGACGCGGTGCGGGCGGTCGACGCCGAGGAACGACTCCAGGGTCCCCCGGCGAACCCGGTCTTCGAGGGGGCGGAGGGTCTCGCGCCACGCGTCGGCGCGTGAGTCGTCCCACAGGCGCAGCTCGGCGGCGAGCCGCAGCAGCCACGACCAGCCGTACGGCTCCTCGAAGCTCGGATTCGCGTCGAGGTACTCCACCTCGCCCGCGACGTGTTCGGGCGTCAGCCGCCCGTCGACGACGGTCGCGATCTCACCTTCGTCCGGGTGGTCCGAGGCGACCCGCAGCAGCCGGACGAGCGCCCAGTGGCTGTGGACCGCCGAGTGCCAGTCGAAGCAGCCGTAGAAGGCCGGGTGCTTCTCCGAGGGGCGCGGCGGCGCGTCCGGCCCCTCCACCGCTCCCTGGTAATGCGGGTACTCGGTCTCGATCCCGTCCAGCGGGTGAGCGGTCAGCGCGCTCGCGACCGCGTCGTCGAGCGCGTCGGCCCGGCCGGCCCGGAGCGCGTCCGACGAGATCGTCTCGAATGCGTTCACGTCGGGAGGTCGGCGGGCCGCCTGTTCAATCGGTCGGTCGAATGCGAGAGAATAGCACCCTCTATCGGTCGGCCGAGCCCGGTCACGCCGGGTTCTTTCGGGTCAGGTCGCTCCCGCAGATCGGGCACCGCTCCTTGTTCTCGTCGAACGTGCGGTTGCAGCCGACGCACTGGAAGCGCCACTCGCGCTCCTCCGTGATCCCGTCTCTGGCGATGGGTTCGACGTCGAGGTCGAGCCGCTCGGCGACGTTCTGCATCGCGTAGTCGTCGGTGACCAGCGTCGCGCTCAGTTCGAGCGCGGTCGCGATCAGCCGCGTGTCGGTGTCGGACAGCTCCGCGTCGTCGCCCGAGCCGCGCGCGGCGCGCCGGACGTTGTCGATGACCTCCGGGGCCGGGACGTGGATCGTCATCCCCGACCCCTCCATCGCGTCGAAGCGGAGCGCCCCTTCGCCATTGAGCTCCTCGTGCACTTCGGGCACCGAGACGACGTCGTCGTCGGTGGTGTACTCGTGGATGAACGCCGAGGTGTCGAGGACCTCCATCAGCGGGCGACGACGATGTAGTCCTTCACCGCCTTCACGTTCCCGACCGGCACTTTCAGTCGGCCCATCTCGTCGACGTCGAACCCGGAGCGCTCGGGGCTGAGGTGCTCGTGCGGGCTGACGAGCAGGTCGTTCAGCTCCCCGGACTTCAGGTCCATCGTGATGTTGTACAGGTCGCCCAGTTCGGTCCCGTCCGAGCTCATCACCGCCTTCCCGGAGAGGTTCTCCGCGAGGATGTCTACCATGTCCTCACCGTCCGTGGCAACGGTCTTAAACGCCACGGGGGCGTCCGACGGGCGACGGACGCTGACCGGCGGACATCGGGCGACGGCCATTGACCGGCGGACATCGGGCGACGGCCATTGACCGGCGGACATCGATCGCCTGACACTGGACGACGGTCGTCGGGCGGCTGACGCCGACGCGGGACGGGCCCGGATCGGGGCGAAACGGCCGGTCGCATTTTGAAAGGCTTAACTGACGCCCGGGCGGAATACCGGGTAACCGACCTTCTCGGGGCGATCACCTATGACCGACCACACAAACGCGGACACCCTTCGGACGCCGATCGTCGCCGTGTTGGGTCACGTCGACCACGGCAAGACGAGCCTGCTCGACACGATTCGCGGCTCCGCCGTCAGCGAGGGCGAGGCCGGCGCGATCACCCAACACATCGGGGCGACGGACATCCCGCTCGACACCATCTCCGGGATGGCGGGCGAGCTCATCGACCCGACCGACTTCGACCTCCCCGGTCTCCTGTTCATCGACACGCCGGGCCACCATTCCTTCTCGACGCTGCGCGCCCGCGGGGGCGCGCTCGCCGACATCGCGGTGCTCGTCGTCGACGTCAACGACGGCTTCCAGCCGCAGACGGAGGAGGCGATCGACATCCTCAGGCGCACCGGCACTCCCTTCGTCGTCGCCGCCAACAAGGTGGACACGACGCCGGGGTGGAACCCGCAGGACGGCCAGCCGATCCAGAAGAGCCTGGAGGCGCAGTCGGAGCGCGCCGAGTCGATGCTCAACGAGAACCTCTACGAGATCATCGGCCAGCTCTCCGACGCCGGCTTCTCCGCGGACCTCTACTGGCGCGTGCAGGACTTCCAGAAGAACATCGGCGTCGTCCCCCTCTCGGCGATCACGGGCGAGGGGGTCCCCGACCTCCTCACGGTGCTGATGGGTCTCTCCCAGCGCTTCATGAAAGAGGAGATGGCGATCGACGTCTTCGGGGCGGGGGAGGGGACGGTCCTCGAAGTGAAAGACGAGCGCGGCTTCGGCGCCACCATCGACACGGTGGTGTACGACGGCGTCGTGCGCAACGGCGACCGGATCGTCGTCGGCGGGCAGGACGAGCCGATCGTCACCGAGATCCGCGCGCTGTTGCAGCCGCGGCCCTTAGAGGAGATCCGCACCGAGAAGCAGTTCGAGAAGGTGGCCGAGGTCGGCGCCGCGGCCGGGGTGAAGATCGCGGCGCCGGACCTCGACCGGGCGATGGCCGGCGCGCCGGTCCGGGTCGTCCGCGACCGACCGGAGGCGGAGGTCGTCGAGGAGGTGAAAGCCGAGCTCGCGGAGATCGAGGTAGAGACCGCCGAGGACGGCGTCGTCGTCAAGGCCGACACGCTCGGCTCGCTGGAGGCGATGGCGAACGCGCTCCGCGAGGCGGAGGTGCCAATCCTGCGCGCCGAGGTCGGCGACATCGCGCCCCGCGACATCGCCGTGGCCGAGACCGCGAACCAGGACGAGCACAAGGCGATCCTCGGCTTCAACGTCGACCTGCTGGCGAACGCCGAGACGGAGCTGGAGAACGCCGACGTGAAGCTGTTCACGAACGACGTCATCTACCAGCTGATCGAGGACTACGAGACGTTCGTCGAGGAGCGCCAGCGCGCCCAACAGGAGACGGTGCTGGACAAGGTCGTCCGGCCCGCGCGTTTCCGCATTCTCCCCGACCACACGTTCCGCCAGAACGACCCCGCGGTCGTCGGCGTCGAGGTCATTTCCGGCACGGTCCAGAACAACCGCAACGTCGGGATGTTCGAGGGCAACGAGTTCGATCGCGTCGGGCAGCTCTCCGGGATCCAGAAGCAGGGCGACGACGTCGACGAGGCGCGCGCCGGCGAGCGCGTCAGCATCGCCATCGACGGGCCCACGGTCGGGCGCGGAATCGAGGAGGGCGACACCCTCTGGACCGAGGTCCCCGAGAAGCACGCGAAGATCCTCGAACAGGAGCTGAAAGAGGAGATCACCGCCGACGAGCGCGAGGCGCTCTCGGCGTATCTCGACACGAAGCGGAAGCGGGACCCCTTCTGGGGGAAGTAGCGGTCACAGGGGATTTTTACCCGGACGCCGAAGGCCGACCGCATGCTCTCCCGCGAGAACGCCGTCATCCTCCTGTGTATGGCCGCCGGACTGGCGCTGGCCTACGGCGGCCGCGTCCTCACGGAACTGAGCGACACCGTCCTGATCGGAGCGCTGTTGACGGTCGGAGTCGTCGTCCCGCAACTGCTCAACGGCTACTTCGACGCCAGCGAGGAGGCGTGAGACGTCTCTGCGTGTCTTCTCCGAGCGGCCCGCGGCGGGTCGGCGCCCTCAGAGCGACTCGCCGCAGCTCGGACACTCGAGACCGCGGTCGCCCGCGACCGGCTCGACGCTGATACGGCAGGTCTCACACCACCGACGCCCCCGGGTCTCTTCGGTCGGCACGTCGTGTGTCATGCGTTGTCACTACTCACGGACGGGTTATAATCGTTACCGCCGCCCCGGTGCGCCGTGACGGCAGCGAGGCCCGGAGTCACCGCGGTAACGTCCAGTTCACGTCGACGCCGCGGTCGGGGAACCGGGGCGTGGAGACGACCTCGAACGTCCGGTCCGCCGCGCCCTCGGTCGTCGGCGCCGCGGCCATGAGCCACGCCACGTCGGCACGCGAGACGGTTCCCCACAGCCTCGCCCCCGGCTCGGCCGTCGTGACGAGCCCCGTCCGCCGGCCGTTCGTCAGGATTCCGGGGCGGAGGACCGTGTGTCGGATCGGCGCGTCGCGGAGCGCGGCCTCCGCCTCGCCCTTGGCCTCCTGTAGCGGACCGATGAACGCGTCGAAGGCGGACGCGAGCGGGCTCGACGGCTCGGGGCCGACGCCGATCGCCGACTCCATCACGAACGCGTCGACGCCGGCGTCGACCGCCGCCTCCACCAGCGCTCGGTTCCCGGCCCCGTCGACGAACGGCGGGCCGCTCCGGACGGTCGAGCTGGTGCTCCCGACGGCGCTGATGACGGCGTCGACCCCCTCGACGGCCGCGGCCAGGTCAGACGGGTCGAGGAGGTCGTCCACCGCGACCTCGTCCGCGCCGGCCGCCCGGAGGTCGGCGGTGGCGCCCGCGGACCGCGTGAGCGCGCGAACGGTGTCCACTCGCCGTCCGACTCGCCGCAGCACCTCTCGGCCCGTTCCGCCGGTGGCGCCCGCGACGAGGACCGCGTCGATGTCGGTCGGATCCATGTCTCACGTTCGAAGCGGAGCGCAAAGAACGCCCGGGTCGGACCGGTTCCGCCCGCGCCGCGCGGCCGCGTCTTCGCTGAGGCGGTGCCAGAAAAAGCCGCTCGCGTCCGCGGGTCGGAGCCGGGGTCCGACGCCGTCGGTTCGCCGCTTTTATACGCCGTTTCGGTCCCGACGCCGAGCGGGACGGGCCTGAGTGCGAAACTACTCGTCGTCCGCCAGCATCTGCCGGATCTCCTCCAGCTTGAAGTAGGACGCCAGTCCGAGTATCGTGACGGGCCAGAAGCCGACGAACTGGCCGCGCTGCTTGTCGCCGCGCACGTAGTAGAAGTACAGTGCGAGGGCGACCGAGCCGACCGATGCCAGCACCGCGGGAGTGAGACCGTCGGTACCGATTCCTTCCGCGGCTTCGACCGCCGTGTCCTCAGTTGAGTCGCTCACAGATTCAGTAGGGTGCGTACATGTAAATCAGTTCCCGTCAGCGAGAACGAACGACCCGTATTCGGCGGCTCTGTCGTCGCGCTCTCGCCGCGGACGCCTTAGTCGGAGCGCTCGCGCTCCGACCTGCGGACGGCGAGGAAGATGAGCACCGAGAGCGCGATCATGACGACTGCGAACAGTCGATCGTTCCCGTCGTCGCGTTCGTCGTCTGTCGCGGGCATGATGACGATCTTTGGACGCTCGCGCACATACGTCTTCGTTCCCCGAAGCGCGCCGCAGCCGCGATCGGTCGGCCGTCGCGACCCGTACCGAACCGGAGACCGGTCGCCGCGCGCGGACCGGTCGCTCCTCGAATCGTGGCAAACGATTACACGTTTACGCCCCCACGTTGGGGTATGGACGATATCGACCCGGACGCACTGATGATCGCCGTCGGCGTCGCGCTCAGCCTGATCGCCGTGATAGAGCTTTACCCGGCCTGGAAGCGATCCAGGCAGGAGTGACCGCTCCGGCCCGTCCGGTGTCAGTCCCGCGACGGCTCGGCGGAGCCGGCGGTCGTCGCGTGTCTCACCAGCCGGGTGGCCGTCGCCTTCCACCGCACCGACACGTCGTCGCCCTCGGTGAGCGCCAGCCGGGACGCGCTCTCGGCGGTGACCAGCACGTGGAACGCCGTGCCCTCGACCGCGACGCGAACCGTGCAGACCGTCTCGCCCGCGTCGATGTCGACGACCGTCCCTCGGAGCCGGTTCCGCGCGCTCGTCGCGTCCGGGTCGATGTCGGCGTCCCCCGAGTGCATCGTCACCGCGTCGGCGCCGACTCTGACCTGCACCGCGTCGCCGACGGTCGCGTTATCGTGGAGCCCCCGAAGCGTGCCGACCGCGGTGTCGACGTCGGCCAGTTCGCCGTCGACGCTCGCGACCGTCCCGTCGAGCACCGTCTCGGGCACGCTCGCGGTCGCGGCGAGCACGGCCTGCAGTCGGTCGTAGCGGTCGAGCAGCTCGCGCCCGGCGTCGGTGAGCCGGCTGCCGCCGCCCCCCGAGCCGCCGCGCCGGCGCTCGACCAACCGGCCGAACGCCTCCTCTAGGCGCTCTATCCGCGAGAGCGCTCGGGCCCGCGAACGCCCCAGCTCCGCGGCCGCGCCCGCGACCGAGCCCGCCTCGTGGACCGCCCGGAGGAGCGCGGCGTCCCGCCCGTCGAACTCGGCGTCGCCCTCGATGAGCGCCGCGCTGCCGCGGCCCGCGCCGGCGGCGCTCCCTTCGGCGGCGCCCTCGTCGCCGCTTTCGTCCATGTCGACACCGTCGTCCCGGGGGGTGTTGGCGCTTTCCCTCCCGGTACGCCGGCGTCCCCGACGGCGACGTAACCGGTTCCAGTCGTCTTCCCCTCCGATTCCGACCGATCTCGGGGCGCGATCGGACACCGGCTCGGCTTCACCGGCGCACCTCGATCGCTCCGTGCGGGAGCGAGTAACCGATCGCGGTTGACCGCGCGGCAGAAACTATATTTAGTATCAGCACAACGGTGTGTCCATGCCGATACATCGACGACAGTTTGTCGCGGCGCTCGGCGCGGGAGCAGTAGCGAGCACCGCCGGCTGCGCGCAGTTCGGCGGGGGTCAAGAAGAGACCGGCGCCGCCGTGGCCGGCGAGACCCTGACGCTCACGACCACGACGAGCACCTACGACACGGGGCTCCTCGACGCGATCCACGGCGACTTCGAGGAGATGTACGGCGTGACCGTCGACGCCGTCGCGCAGGGGACGGGCGCGGCCCTCGAGTCGGCCCGGAACGGCGACTCCGACGTTGTGATGGTCCACGCCCGCGGGCTCGAGGACGAGTTCATGCGGAACGGGTACGGGATCAACCGCCGGGACCTGATGTTCAACGACTTCGTGATCGTCGGTCCCGAGAGCGACCCGGCCGGGATCCAGGGGATGTCCTCGGCGACCGAGGCGCTCACGGCGGTCGCCGAGGCGCAGGCCCCGTTCGTCTCCCGCGGTGACAACTCCGGCACGCACACCAAGGAGCTGAACCTCTGGGAGGCCGCGGGGACCGACCCCGGCGGCGACTGGTACCAGGAGATCGGCGCCGGGATGGGCGAGGCGCTCAACAACGCCAACCAGCAGGGCGCGTACACGCTCTCCGACCGCGGCACGTTCATCTCGCAGCGCTCGGAGATCGACCTGACGATCCTCGTGCAGGGGCCGATCGAGGACGGCCCGGAGATCCTCGCGAACCCCTACGGGATCATGGCCGTCAACCCCGGCGTCCACGACAACGCCAACTACGACCTCGCGATGGCGTACATCGGCTGGATCACCAGCCCCGGGGCCCAAGAGGCGATCGCCGACTACCAGATGAACGGAGAGCAGCTGTTCTTCCCCAGGGCGGTCTCCGAGAGCCCTGACTTCCAGCAGTACGTTCCGGAAGGTTGGAGTGGGAACTCCACCGACGGGTGAGCGTGCCGCTCGAATCAGTCGCACCGCTGCTGCCGACCGTTCTCGGGAGCCCGGTTACCGCTGACCTCCCGGCCCTCCTCGGGGGACCAGTCGCCGCTGACCTCCCGGCCCTCCTCGACCTTCCGTTCAGGGACGGGTACGTCTGGAGCATCATCTACGTCTCCCTGTACGTGAGCCTCACGGCGGTGGCGCTGAGCACGCTGTTCAGCATCCCGATCGCGGTCGTGATGGGATTCACCGACTTCCCGGGCAAGCAGTTCGCGAAGTCCGTAATCAACACCGGGATGGGGTTCCCGAGCGTCGTCGTCGGCCTCCTCGTGCTGTTCGCCGTCTCGAACCAGGGACCGCTCGGCGCGCTCGATCTGGTCTTCACGAAGCAGGCGATGATCATGTCGCAGTTCGTACTCGCGACGCCGCCGATCACGGCGATCAGCCTCGCGGCGATCTCCGGCGTCGATCAGAACGTCCGCGACGCCGCCCGCGTGCTCGGCGGCACGCGCGTCGACGTGGCGCTCGTCGTCCTCAAGGAGGCCCGGTACGGTATCGCCACCGCGATCCTCGCGGGATTCGGCCGCGCTATCAGCGAGGTCGGCTCCGTGCTCATCGTCGGCGGCAACATCACCGGCGCGGACGGGATATCGAAGACGCGGACGCTGACGACCGCCATCCAGCTCGAGGCCAGACAGGGGCAGTACGAGACCGCGATGATACTCGGCGCCGTCCTCGTCGCGCTCGTGTTGACGGTCAACGCCGTCGTGATCCGGCTCGGCGATCAGGGGGTGCACCGCTGATGCTCCGGCTCCGGAACGTCTCCCGCTCGTACGGCGACGGGCCGGTGTTCCGCGATCTCTCGCTGACCGTCGACTCCGGAGAGGTGGTCGCGGTGATCGGTCCGTCCGGCGTCGGCAAGACGACCCTGCTCCGGACGCTCGCGCTCTCGCTCGAACCCGACGACGGCGCCGTCGCGCTCGACGGCACCGACGTGTGGACCGCCGAGGAGTCGGAGCGGCTCGCACTGCGCCGGCGGGTCGGGATGGTGTTCCAGGAGGCGAGCCTCTTCGACGCGCCCGTCGCGCGCAACGTCGAGTACGGCCTGCGGATCCGCCGCCCGTGGGCGGACCGGCTTCAGGCCCAGCTCCGCTCGCTCGTCGGGCTGCACGAGCCCGCCGACGCCGTCGGCGACGCGCTCGACGTGGTGGGGCTCTCCGAGAAGGCGACCCAGCGGGCGGACTCGCTCTCCGGCGGCGAGGCGCAGCGGGTGTCGTTCGCCCGGGCGCTGGCGTACGACCCCGACGTCCTCCTCCTCGACGAGCCCACCTCCGACCTCGACCCGCGGAACACCGCCGTCATCGAGGACGCGATGGCGAAGGCCCGCGACCGCGGGATCGGCGTCGTCGTGGCGACGCACGACATGCATCAGGCGGAGCGCGTCGCGGACCGAGTCGCGGTGCTGCTCGACGACGGTGTCACCGAGGTCGGCCCGACCGAGCGGATCTTCGAAGACCCGTCGGACGAGCGCACCCGGAAGTTCATCTCCGGGGAGCTGGTGTACTGACGCGCATCGAGGAGTAGGTGTAGTACGTCGCGAGGAGAGTCGTTTACAGGTCGGAGCGTGGTGTTGCTGTCGACTGTTTATAAATGGTCGGCGTTGCTGCGGTGAACACTTCCAAAGCCCCAACCGGTGAGGCGGACGCACGCTCGCTACGGTCCTCAGTCGCTCGTTTCACTCGCTCCTTGCGGTCCTTGCATCGTCATCAGAACGCTTCGCGTTCTGATTGGCTCACGAGAGCGGAGCTCTCGTGAACGCCTCCGTCCGCCTCACCGGCTGCCCTTTTGAGTCCCACCTATACCGCACAGCACCTCACACCTCCCCAGCCTCGCGGTTCGCGCTCTGCGAGCGCTCACCGCGTCCAGCGAGAATCGGAGATTCTCTGGCAGTCGGGCTTCGCCCGACGACCTCGCACCGTCGGCTCGCGGCCTGTCGGCCGCTCACCGGGGCGCGCCGCCGCCTCCGTCATTTATAAAATAATCTTCGCCATCATTCACGGCTATTTAAATACTGGATCGCCGTCGCCTCAGCTGTCGAAGTCGAGCTCGACCGCGTCTCCGGCCTCGGCGTCGCCCGGGTCGACCACGTCGTCGCCGGCGGCGAAGCCGGCGTGGAGGTGGCCGTACGTGCGGTCGATCGCCTCCACGATCACCTTCGTCTCGCCCGTCACGGGCATGAAGTTCGTGTCGCCGTCCCACCGCGGGACGACGTGCGTGTGGAGGTGGTCGACCGAGCCGCCGGCGGCGGTCCCGCCGAGGTTCTGGCCCGTGTTGACCCCGTCGGGGTCGACATCGCGTCGCATCGCCGCCAGCGTCGCCGTCTTCAGGCGCGCGTGGTCGAGGAGGGTCGCGTCGTCGAGGTCGGTCGGATCCTCGACGTGCTCGTACGGGATCACCATCGCGTGGCCGGGGTTGTACGGCGCGTTGTTCAACAGGACGTAGTTGCGCTCGCTGCGGGCGACGATCCGGGAGTCGCGGTCGTCCTCGCGGTCCGGCAGGACGCAGAACGGACAGCCGTCGATCGTGTCCGCGTCGCGCTCGACCCACTCGATCCGCCACGGGGCGTAGATCCGGTCCATCAGTCGTCGAAGCCGTGGATCCCCGCCGTCGTCACCTCGACGCCGTCCTCGGTGATCAGGAGGGTGTGCTCCGCCTGACTCACGAGGGCGTCGTCGGCCTCCTTCAGCACGGGGTACCCCTTCACCGCGTTCGCCTGCTTGAGCCGGCGCAGGGCCATCCCGACGCGGTCGCCGTCGAGCCACCGCGCCGCGAACGGGAGGTCGTCGAACGCCTCGATCTCCTCTAAGGCCTGCCGCGCGCGGCGGTCGCGCACGCTCGCCGACCCCTGCCGCTCGAAGATCTCCTCGTCGGTCCCCTCGCCGACCTTCCCGCGGCCGTCGGTGGCGAACGGCTCGATCGCGACCGCCTGCCCCGGCTCTAGCTCGACGGAGCGGTCGACCCCCCGGTTCGGCACCGTCGGTCCCGTGTGGGCGTCGTAGCGCTCGACGCCGTGGCCGGAGAGGTTCAGGACGGGGGTGTAGCCGTACCCCCGGATCACGTCCTCGATCGCCGCGCCGACGACGCCGACCTCGACGCCCGGACCGGCCTCGTCGACCGCGGCCTCCAGCGCCATCTCGGCGGCTTCGACGAGCTCCGGGTTCCCGGAGTGGTCCACGGTCACCGCGGCGTCGGCGATGTAGCCGTCGACGTGGACGCCGACGTCGAGACACACCATCTCCTCGCCGAACTCCGTGTCGTCGTCCCGGGTCGGGGTGGCGTGCGACGCCTCGGGATCGACGCTGATGTTGACGGGGAACGCGAGCCCGGCTCCCTGCTCGCGGACGAAGTCCTCCGTCCACTCGGCGACCTCCAAGTGCGACCGCCCCGGCTCGACCATCTCGCGGGCCTCGTTCGTCGCCTCAACCAACACCGCGCCGGCCTCCCGGTAGCTCTCGACCGCGTCCTCGTCCAGGGATCCGTGACTCATGACCGTCGGTTCGACCAGCGACCGCAAAGAGGTTGCGGAGGGACGGCGACGGCGCTAGTCGCGCACGTCCGTCGCGGCGGAGCTTCCGCCGTCTGCCCCGGCGACATTCCCGCCGTCGGCGTCGGCCGCGGGAGTGTCCTCGGCGTCTGCTTCGGCCGCAGTCCCGCCGTCGGCGTCGGCCGCAGGGAGCCGCATCCGCACCACCGTCCCGGTCGGGTCCCGCGTCTCGATGTCGAGCTCGCCGCCCGACCCCGTGACGATCCAGTGGACGAGCCAGAGCCCCAGCCCGCTCGCGTGCTCCAGCGCCGTCTCGCGCGCCTCCGAGAAGACCGCCCGCTCGACCGGCGGGATCCCCGGGCCGTCGTCGGCGACCTCGATCCGGTACCCGCCGCCGGCGGCCGCGACCATGACGTCGACGGTCGGGCGCTCGCGGTCGTTGTGGACCACGGCGTTCTCCAGCACGTTCCGGACGGCGGACTCGAGGAGTTCGTCGGCGTGCGCGACGGCGGCGTCGGGAGTCGAGACCCGCACCGTCGCGTCCGGGAACGACGATTCGAGCGACTCGGAGAGCCGCTCGACCAGCCGCGCGAGGTCGATCCGCGTCTGTTCGGCCTCGTTGTGGAGCGCCACGTCGATCTCGCGGGCCTGGTCGCTGAGGTGCGTCAGCGTCTCTACCTTCCGGTCGATGATGTCCAAGTAGTCGCCGCCGTCCTCGTCGACGTGGTCGCGCAGGAGGTCGGCGTAGCCGCCGATCACGTTCGTGTCGTTCTTCAGGTCGTGTCTGAGCACGCGGTTGAGGACCTGCAGGCGTTGCTCGTACCGACGGCTCTCCGTCACGTCCGTCGCGGTGATCACGACCTCCTCGGTGTCGTCGAACAGGCGCTCGACGGTCGTCTCGAACCGGCGCCAGTTCCCGTCGGCGTGGGCGATGCGGTGGTCGAGCGGCTGGGGCTCGTCGGTCTCGAACGCCCGCTCGAACGCGCGCTGCGACTCCAACTCGTCGTCGGGGTGGACGAGGTCGACGATCGGTCGCCCCTCGACCTCGGCGGGCGAGTGGCCGAGCAGCCGCTCTATCGACGGGCTCACGTAGCGGGCGAGACCGTCGGTCCCGCAGACGGCCACGACGTTCGGCGACTTCTCGATGAGGGTCCGATACCGGCGCTGGAGAGTCTCCCGCTCGGTGACGTCCCGGAAGAGGAGGACGGTGCCGCCGACCCCGTCACGCGGCGGCGCTCCGGCGTCAGCGCCGTCGATCGCGTGGGCGTCCACGGTCAGGAACCGGTGACTCTCCCCGTCGGTGAGGGTCACCCGGAACTCGCCCTCGCGCGACGACTCGGTCCGGGCGCCCCGCATCGCCTCGACGACGCCCGGGGCGGAGTCGAACGCCTCCACGACGTCTCGTCCGACCGCGACGGACGGGAACAGTCCCCTCGCCGGCTCGTTGACGTCGACGATACGGCCGGTCGCGTCCACGACGACGACCCCGTCGGCGAGGTTCGCGAAGACGGTATCGCGGGCGATCGGCGAGAGGTCGAGGAGACGGTGTCTGAACACGATCCAGCCGATCACCCCGGACGTGGCGGCGAACGTCACCGGCGTCAGGTCGACGAACGTCGGCCCGACCGCGCCCCAGACGCCGAGGACGCCGGCGACCGTCGGTGCGACGCCGGCGACGAGCAGCAGCGCCGCCTGCCGGCGGAACACGCCCTCTCGGGTGAGCGCCGCGTACCCGAGGACGGCGAAGGTGACCAGGTTCACGGCGTACGAGTAGGCCACGAACGCGAGGAGCTCCGGCGTGGGGGCGTACTCCACGACGAGGTAGCCGCCGACGTCGGCGAGCGACGGGTCGCGGTAGAACAGCGCCTCGGGACCGATCAGGAGGGCGCCGGAGACCACGGCCGCGGGAACGAGACAGAGCAGGGCGAACCGGCGCGGCCGGAGCCACGACGTTCGGTCGACGTACGCGAGCACGAACGCGGGCCAAGCGACCGCGAGGGTCCCGGTCCCGACCCAGACGAACCGGTTCCAGAAGAGGGTCGCGTCGAGCGCGGTCGCCGACAGTTGGGCCGCGTACGCCAGCGACCAGACCCCGCTCCCGAGCGCGACGCCGACGAACGCGCGGACGAGCGCGCGCTCCCCTCGCCCCCGACTCCTCGCGGCGTACGCGGCGAAGGAGAAGGAGGCGAGCGCCGCCACGAGCAACGGGGCCGTGTACGGCGTCGGTTGCCACACCATCGATATCGTTAGCATGACAGTAGCGGATAAAAGTGGACCGGACCGAACGCCCTAAGACGCCGCCGAAACGACGGCAGGTATGCTCGATCCCGGCGATTCCGCACCCCCGATCACGCTGGCCGACCAGCACGGCGCGACCGTCACCGTCGACCCGGACGAGTCGCGGTACACGGTGGTCTACTTCTACCCGCGCGCCGACACGCCGGGCTGTACCGCCGAGGCGTGCGGGTTCCGCGACGAGTGGGACGCCTTCGAGGGGGCCGACGTCGCCGTCGTCGGGATCAGCGACGACCCCGTCGAGGAGTTGGAGCCCTTCGCCGAGAAGCACGACCTCCCGTTCACGCTGCTGTCGGACCCCGACGGCGAGGTCGCGAGCGCGTACGACTCGTACGGCGAGAAGCAGATGTTCGGCAACACCTTCGACGGCGTGTTCCGGAACACGTACGTGCTCGACGGCGAGGGGACCGTCGTCCTCGCCTACGAGGGCGTCTCTCCCGAGGACCACGCGGTCGAGATCGTCGAGGACATCGCCGCGCTCGACGGCTGAGGTCGGCGGCGACCCCTCCGCGTCGCCGTCGTCGCGACGGGCCCGTCAGAACAGCCCGCCGACCCGCGAGAGGAGCCGCGGGACCTCGTCGGCGATCGCGTGCCGCTTCAGGAGCGCGAAGCCGGCGACGATGACGAAGAAGCCGACGACCGTCAGCGGCGTCACGGGCTCTAAGAGGAGGACCGCACCGGCGACCGTCGCGACGACCGGAACGACGTAGGAGACGAGGTTGATCTCGAACGGGCCCAGCCGGTCGAGCAGCGTGAAGTAGATGCTGTACGCGACGGCCGAGGACATCACGCCGAGGAACAGCAGCGAACCGACCGCGGGAAGCTCCGTGACCGGGAGCCGTTGGGTCTCGCCGAGCGCGGCGCTGAGCCCGTGGATCAGCGTGGCGCCGAACAGCATCGCCCACCCCGTGAGCGCGATGCTGGAGAAGCTCGTCGTCACGGTGCGGAGCCCGACGCTGCCGACCGCGACCGCGAGCACGCCGATCGAGATCAGCCCGACCCCGATGGTGACGCCCCCGGCGAGGTTCGCGGGGTCCGGCTGGGCGACGAGCCCGACGCCGATAAACGCGAGTACCACACCGAACGCGCCGCGCGCGTCGAGGTCAGAACCGCCGATCCAGGCGGCCGCGACCGCCGCGGTCGCGATCGGCACGAGGCTGTAGGTGATCGAGGCGATGCCGCTGGTGGTGTACTGCTGTCCGACGAACAGCAGCGAGTTGTTGGCGGCGACGGAGAGCCCCCCGCTGAAGCCGATGGCGGCGAAGTCGCCGCGCGTGCTGGGGAGCGGTCCCGTCTCCGTCAGGAGGACGTACGACACCAACACCAGCGCCGCCACGTCGAACCGGTAGGCCGCGTACAGCACCGGCGGGTAGTAGTCGAGGCCGACCTCGATGGCGACGAAGGAGCCGCCCCAGAGCGTGGCGAGGGTGAAAAACAGGACGACGTCTCGATACCGTGACACGGTCGAAGGAAGGCGACGGGGAATAAAGCGGTGTCCGTTGCGGAGGACGCCGCCGGATCGTGGCCGGACGGCCGGCGGTCCGGTCGCGGCCGTCCGACTCGCTTTCCGCCCGGTCCGCTCAGTAGCCGCGGACGATCAGGTAGTCCGCGAGGTCCTCGAGGAGGCTCCGCGAGCCGCTCTCGGGAAGCAGTTCGAGGTGCTCTTTCGACCGCGCGGTGAGGTCCTCCGCGGTCTCGCGGGCGTACGCGATGGAGCCGGCCTCCTCCAAGGCGGCCACCGCGTCCTCGATGGCCGACTCCGTGACCTCGGCCGGGGTGTCGGCGTCGACGAGGCCGTCGACGTCGACGCCCTCTTGACGCGCGTGGAGGGTGATCAGCGTCTCCTTCCCCTCGACGAGGTCGGAGCCGCGCTGTTTCCCCAGCTCCTCGGACGGCACGGTCAGGTCGAGCACGTCGTCTTGGATCTGGAACGCCCGTCCCGAGTCGATCCCGTACTCGTACAGCGCGTCGATGACGTCGTCGGCGGCGCCGAGCAGGATCGCCGGCGTCGCCGCCGACGCCCCGTACAGGACCGCGGTCTTCAGCTCGACCATCTCGAGGTACTCCTCGGGGAGGATATCGTCGCGCGACTCGAACGAGACGTCAAGCGCCTGTCCCTCGCAGATCTCCGTGCAGGTGGACGCGAGCATCCGCATCGCCTCCAACCCGTTCTCCGGGGCCGCGCCCGTCTCCGTCATGAACTCGAAGGCCTTCGAATAGAGCGTGTCGCCGGCGAGGATCGCCGTTGACGTGTCGTACTGCTCGTGGACGGCGGGGACGCCGCGCCGGAGGTCGTCCTCGTCCATGATG
Source organism: Halorubrum sp. Ea8 (assembly GCF_002252925.1). Classification (NCBI taxonomy): domain Archaea; kingdom Methanobacteriati; phylum Methanobacteriota; class Halobacteria; order Halobacteriales; family Haloferacaceae; genus Halorubrum; species Halorubrum sp. Ea8. The sequence goes on along the minus strand of NZ_NHPF01000093.1, from coordinate 15,329 downwards.
TCGTCGTGGATCAGGGTGAACGACTGGATCACTTCGATGGCGACCGCCGCGCGCATCACGTCCACTTCGGTCCCGTCGAGGGCGGCGAACTCGCGGAAGTCGACGCTCATCGGCTCGACGCCCGCGACGGCCTCGGCGGCGAGCGTCGCCACCGTCGGGCGCAGCCGCTTCCCGCCCGCCTCGAGGATATACCGCGTCGCCTCGTAGAGGCGCTCCGGGTGCTGTACCGGCAGCTCTTCGTCGATAGCGGCGTTGACCAGTTCACGCCGCTCGCGGATGGCGTCCAGCACCCGCGCCTCCTTCGTCTCGCTCGTCATTCGACGAGTTGGATGACGCTCCCGTTCTGCGTGACGTGAATGTCACGACCGAGCTTGTACCCCTGCGACTTCGCGAGACTCACGTACGGCGAGCGGCCCTCCAGCGACTGGTGGCCGGGGATGAGGTGCTGCGGCTGGAGCGCCTGCAGCATCTCGTAGTGCCCCTCCTCGCGGAGGTGGCCGGAGACGTGGATGTCGTCGTAGAGGCGCGCGCCCTGCATCCGGAGGAGCTGCTCGCTCTGGTAGCGCTGGCCCTCGTTGGTGGGCTCCGGGATGACGCTGGCGCTGAAGACGACCTTGTCCCCGTCGTCGATTTCGTACGGGGTCTCGCCGCGGCCCATGCGGGTTAACATTGCGCGCGGCTCGCCCTGGTGGCCCGTCACGATGGGGAGGAAGTTCCCCTTCCCCTCCTTCATGATCCGCTTGAACGCGCGGTCGACGGACTTCCGGTGGCCGTACATGCCCACGTCGCCCTGGAAGTCGACGAAGTCGAGCCGCTCGGCCGTCCCGGAGTACTTCTCCATCGAGCGCCCGAGGAGGACCGGCTGACGGCCGATCTCGCGGGCGTACTCGACGAGCGTCTTCACGCGGGCGATGTGGGAGGAGAACGTCGTGGCGACGATCCCGCCCGTGTAGTCTTCCATCGAGGTCAGCGTGTCCTCGACGTGCTTCTTCGCGTACGACTCGGAAGGGGTCCGGCCCTTCCGGCCGGCGTTCGTGCAGTCCTCGATGTAACAGAGGACGCCCTCGTCCTGCCGGCCGATCTCGCGGAACCGGTCCATGTCGATCGGGTCGCCGATGACGGGGGTGTGGTCCAGCCGCTTGTCGAGGCCGTAGACGATCGCGCCCTCGGGCGTGTGGAGGACCGGGTTGATGGCGTCGATGATCGAGTGCGTGACGTTGACGAACTCCATCTCGACCTGCTCGGAGTCGCCGATGGCCATCGTGCCGCCCGCCTTCATCTTCACGAGGTCGTTGTCGACCTGGAACTTCCCCTCGTCGGCGATCTGCTGTTTGACCAGTTCGATCGTGTACGGGGAGCCGACGATCGGGGCGTCGTACCGGTGCGCGAGCTTCGGGATGCCCGCGATGTGGTCGAGGTGACCGTGGGTGGGCACGATCGCCTGGACGTCGCCCTCCAGCTCGCTCATGACGCGGTCGTCCGGGATCGCGCCCATGTCGATCAGGTCGAGGCTGTGCATGCTCTCGGTCTCCACGTTGTCGTGGATGAGGACCTTACTGAGGTTCAGGCCCATGTCGAAGATGACGATGTCGTCGCCCGCTCGCACCGCCGTCATCTGTCGACCGACCTCTTCGTAACCGCCGAGTGTCGCAATTTCGATTTCCATGGTTTGTGTATATCGAACGCCTGTACGGCGTTCATCACTGAAACCCCGCAAGGAGCCGTCAGCGCTACGTCCGACCGCGCGTCGTTGAGGCCCCGCTACGGCCGAGCCGACGTCGGCTCACCGTGTCCCGCGGGAGTGTGGTATCCCGAGATACAGGAGCCCGTCTTAAAAACACCGGGGTTCGGGGCCCACCGCGACGGCCGGTAACACGGCGGTACCCGACAGTCTCGACCGGCGTGAACGGGTTTTCACCCCGATCTGTCCTCCTCGCGTCCCGGTATTTTTATTACCGCGACGGGCGGCGATACGTACAATGAGTGGACGACCCCTCGACGTGCTCGAAGCGTCGCTCGAGGACCCGGTGACGGTACACCTGAAGGACGGGACGACTTACTACGGAGTGCTGGCCGGCTACGACCAGCACATGAACGTCGTCATCGAGCCGGAGGACGACGTCGGCGACCGCGTCGACGACGATCTCGACGCGGAGTTCGCCGTCGCGATCGAAGACACAACGATTATACGCGGCGATAACGTCGTCACCATCAAAGCATGACCGGCTCCGGAACGCCCTCTCAGGGGAAGAAGAACAAGACGGTTCACGTGAAGTGCCGCCGCTGCGGCGAGAAGTCCTACCACGTCAAGAAGGAGCGCTGCTCCTCCTGCGGCTTCGGTAAGTCCGCGAAGCGCCGCGACTACGCGTGGCAGTCGAAGACCGGCGACAACTGACGACGACGCTTTCTCGATCTCTCCATTCCGCTCGAATCCCGTAGTGTCGGGTCCGGTCGCGGCGGGTCGTCCGACCCCCACGATTCCGCCGCCGGCCGAACGCTTACTACCGGCGGTCGCCGAACCGTGGCATGGACCTCTCCGTCGTCGACCTCTCTCCGGTCCCCGCGGACGGGACCGCCGCCGACGCCTTCGCGAACACGGTCGCGGCCGCCGAGCAGGCGGAGCGGCTCGGCTACTCGCGCTTCTGGGTCGCCGAACACCACGGCAGGACCGACCGCCTCGCGGGGACGACCCCGGAGGTGCTCCTCGGACGGCTCGCGGCGGCGACCGACGCGATCCGGCTCGGCAGCGGGGCCGTCCTCCTGAATCGCTACAGCCCGTTCAAAGTCGCCGAGTCGTTCGGGACGCTCGACGGGCTCGCGCCGGGCCGCGTCGACGTCGGCGTCGGCCGAGCGAACGGGCCGCCGGCCGCGGACCGCGCGCTCGGGACGAGCCGCCGCGTCGAGAGTCCGAACGAGGACCACGAGGAACGGGTCCGCGCGCTCGTGAGCCACCTCTACGACGCCTACCCCGACGGCCACGAGTACGCCGACCTCGACGTCCCCCGCTCCGGGGACGGTCCCCCCGTTCCGTGGGTGCTCGGGTCGAGCCCGGCGAGCGGCGAGATCACCGGGAAACTCGGGCTTCGGTACTGCTTCGCCGGGTTCATCAGGCCCGGATTCGCGGAGCGTGCGTTCGCGTCCTACCGCGAGGCGTTCGAGCCCGGCGCGCTCCCTGCCGGCCCAGACAAGCCGACGGGGATGGTCGCGGTCAACGCGGTCGCCGCCGAGACCGACGCGGCCGCGGCCCGTCGCCGAGCGCCCGCGGAGGCGACCTTCCGGCGGATGCGCCGCGGCGACCTCGGGGACTCGACGCCGTCCGTCGCTGAGGCGGTCGACGAGCTCGGCGGGGCCCCGGAGCCGACGCCCGCGACGCTCGACGACGACGAGTGGCCGCGGTCGGTCTCCGGGAGTCCGGAGACGATATCGGGGATCCTCGAACAGCTGGCCGACCGAGCCGGCGTCGACGAGGTGATGATCCAGCACGCAGTCCCCGACCACGGCGACGCGCTGGAATCGCACGCGCTGCTGGCCGAGGCGGCCGGGCTGGAACCGAGGAACTAACGGGCCGGCGTCGGTGCCCCGCTCACTGAGGCGGGTTCCGGACGAGCGCGTCGAGCATCAGCAGCGCGCACGCCAGCGCCGCGGCGGCGGTCGGGACCACCCACCCCTCGACCATCGCCGACGCGGCGCCGTACCCGCCGGCGAACAGCAGCGGCATGCCGGCGAGGACCGCGTCCGCCCGCGACACGCCTTCGGGCACGTCGACCAGAACGCCGTCGGCGACGCTCATCAGTCCACGTACCCCAGGTCCCGGAGCCGCTTGCCGATCCGGCGGGCCTCCGCCTCGCTGATCTCGTCGTCCGACTCCATCTCCTGGACGACGACGTGTTTCACGAACTCCTTCACGGAGCCGAACGGCTCGTCCTCGATGTACTCCTCGACGTCGGCGACGAACTCCTTCCGCAGCGAGATGGTAGTGTAGTCGGCCATTACGCCAGATCAGTGGCTCCCGGGTGAAAAATCTAATTACATGTAATTACTATTTGTCGTGACTACTCCACGCGCTCGCGGGCGGCGGCGACGAGCATCGGGAGCATGACGGTCGCGTCGCCGTAGACGGAGGCGTTGCGCGCGTCCTTCTCCAGCTTCCCCCACGACCGGGCCTCTTCGAGGGTGGCGCCGGAGAGCCCGCCGGTCGCCTCCGGGTCCATCGTTATCTGGACGGCGTAGTCGTACGCCCGCGGGGTGACGAGCATCGTCTGGAGGGTGAAGTTCTTCGGGACGCCGCCGCCGACGAGCAGGCAGCCGGCGTCGTCGGCCTCGAACGCGAGGTCGGTCAGCTCCGTCATGTCGGCGAGGGCGTCGAGCGTGAAGTCGGCCGTCTGCGCGTACATCCACGCCTGCAGTCCCAGCACGGAGTCCTGCACAGCGGGGCAGTAGACGGGGACGTCGCACTCGTAGGCCGCGGCGGCGACGCCTGGGTCCTCGGCCACGTCGTCGCGGTCGTTGACCGCGGCGTTCGCGCGACCGAGCTCTCGCGCGAGGTCGGCGATGGAGACGGCGCCGTCGCCCTCGGCGTCCGGGTCGGCCTCGAGCGGCGGGAACACCTCCTCGCGGAGGTGGCCCTCGAACGCCGCGAAGTGCTCCTGCGGGAGGTAGACGTTGTAGATGCGGTCGACGCCCTCGTCGCGGAGCCCCTCGTCGTGCTCGCGGAGGCTCTTCTCCGGGTCGTGAGTCCGGCCGTGGTGGTGTTTCCCGCCGATCGCCTCGATGGCGTCGTGGGTGAGGTTCGCGCCCGTGGTCACCAGCGCGTCGACGTAGCCGTCGCGGATCAGGTCGGAGACGATCCGGCGCATCCCCGCCGGGACCATCGCGCCGGCCAGCGAGAGGAAGACCGTGCAGTCCTCGTTCGCGAACATCTCCGCCAGCACGTCGCCCGCCTCGTTGACCGACGCCGCGCCGATCCCGGCGTCGCCGTACCCCTCGACCAGCTGGCCGACCGTCATGTCGGCGGTCGCCCGCGTGTGCCCGACCGGGTCCTCGTGGAACTCCTCTCGGGGCGGGTCTCCGCCGTGCTCGTCGTGGCCGTCTCCGCCGTGCTCGTCGTGTCCGTCGCTCATGTCGACTGATGCGACGGGCGACCGTTTGAAACGACCGATCTACCGGCCGATCGAGCCCCCGCTCACCGGCGGGAACAGCGCCAGCTCGTCGCCCTCCTCCAGCGTCGTCTCCAACCCCTCGTCGTGGCGGACGCTCCGCCCGTTCCGGAGGACGTTGATGTGGTCGGCCACCGAGCCGTCCTCGAGCACGCGCTCTCGGAGGTCGGGGTGGGCGTCGAGCAGGCCGTCGAGCGCGTCGCCGACCGTGTCCCCCGGCGACGCCTCTACCTCGACGGTGCGGCCGCCGGCGATCTCCGAGAGGTCCGCGAACAGCTTCCACTCCATACGTTGACCCCGTACGGACGCCTCAAGAGCGTTGCGTCCCTTCGCTCGGTTCGGCCTCGGCGTCGGCCCGGTCCCCGCCGTCGCCGTCGTCGCCGTCGTTCGCCGTGACGACCGACGGGTCCGCCCTCTCTCCGCCGGCGTCGGCCTCGAACCGACGGAGCGCGTCGGGTCGGCCGACCAGATACACGAGATCGCCGGCGCCGAAGGCGTACCCGCGCCGCGGGATGGGCTGTACCGCCCCGTCCCCGGGTCGGACGGCGGCGACGACGACCTCCACGTCGCCGACGGTGCTCTCGGCGAGGGCGCTGCCGGCCTCGACCGTGATCGCCGCCATCGTCTCGTCGGCGTTCCGGAGCAGCGAGGCGAACTCCCGGTCGGCCTGCGGCTCCGCCGGGAGCGTCACGATCCGATACGACTCCTCCTCGGTGAGCCCCTCGGCGTCGGACTCGTCGAGCGCGACGGTCGCCGCGTCGCCGGCGACGCCCCGGAGCTCGCCGGTGGCGACCCGCTTCGGCTCCGGATCGGTGCGCCACAGCTGGACCGTGTCGCCGGCCGTCGCGTTGTTCGGCGGGTCAGCGGCCACGGCGACCGCGGCGGATCCGGGCGCGAGCGTCGGTCCGAGCCCCGCCGCGCGGGAGCCGACCGCGAAGTACTCGACCGCGCCGTCGTCGGTGACGTCGACGTCCACGTAGCCGACGCCGTGGTCGGTCTTCACTCGCTCGACGAGCCGTTCGCGGAGCTCCTCGCCGGAGAGCTTCCGCGCGAACAACAGCGTCTTCTCGGCCATCTCGGCCTTCTTCTCCGGCGACACCGGGTCGTAGGTGTCCATGTCGCGGATCTCCTCGGCCACCGGGAGCGTGACGGCCGTGAACCGGCCGACGGCCCGGACGATGCCGGTCAGCTCGCCCTCCAGCTGCCTGGCCCCCGAGAGCGCGAACACGTCGACCGCGAGCCGGTCGCCGACGTACCGGCCGCCCGGTGCGAACACCGCCGCGACGCCGAGCGAGACGACGTTGAACAAGACGCTCTCCGGTTCGAGCAGCGACGGGCTCTCGCCGGCCGCGATCGCCCCGAGCGAGGTCGTGTTGAGGTACAGCGCGACGACGGAGACGCCGAGCAGGACGGTGACCCCCTCTGGGATCTCGTCGCGGAAGTACCACCGGTACGTCAGCGCCGCCGCGCCGGCGACGAGGACCGAGAGGACCGCGAAGGTGACCAGAGTGACCGCCGCCTGCCGCGGACGCGCGAAGCCGACGTCGACCGGCGGTGCGACGGCGGCTTGGGGTGCGACGGCGACGAGGAAGCCGACGAATCCCTGGTGACCCGCGCCGGTCGCCGCGGCCGCCGTCGCCGCCGCGATCATCGCGCGGCCTCCGCGAACCGGTCGAGGGCGTCGCGGCTCCCCACGACGAACAGGTCGTCCTCGGCGGAGAGGCGCTGCGAGCCGCCGGGAGCGATACTCCACGAGTCGTGCCGCGCCGCGAGGACCGCGACGTCGTACGCCTCCCGAACGCCCACCTCGCCGATGGTGTGGCCGTCGAGCGGGCCGCCGGGGACGACGGACACCTTACGGAACCGCTTCCCCGCGCGGCGCAGCAGCGTCGTGAGCTCGTACTCCCGGCGGGTGCCGCGGGAGAGGACGAGGACGCGCCCCCGACCCGCGCGCAGGAGCGCGCTCGCCTCCGGCCGCTCGACGGCGACCGTCACTCGCCCCTCTCCCCCGGTCGTCGTCGGCGCGCTCGCGGTCGTCGGGGCGGGGGGCGCCTCGCCGCCGTCCGTCCGCGGCCCGCCGTCCCCGCGCGGCTCCCCGTCGCTCCGCGCGGCGTCGGTCCCGGGGAGGTCGTCGCCGGGCCGCCCGCCGCCGGTCGCCGGCGTCCCCGCGCCCGGCTCCGGCTTCCCGCTCGTCCTCGCGGCCAGGACGGTCCCGTCCACGCTGAGGCCGGACGCGAGCACGCGCACGACATCGCCGCGGGCGATCCCGGTCGGGACGAGCGCCGGCACCGACACCGCGCGCTTCCCCTCCGGGACCCGCTTCGACAGCGCTCCGGTCGGCGGCGCCGCGGCCACCGTCGCGTTGGCGCGTTCGTCGATCCGCACGGCGACGTCAGCCAGGTCGAGCTCGGTCCGGAGCCGCTCCGCGAACCGGTCCTCAAGCTCGACGAGCGGGAGGTCGGCCGGGAACGTCCACTCGCCGTCGACGATCGCGCCCCGGGTCTCGGCCGGCAGCGGCGGGTACCCCTCCATGTCGTTCACCTCGCCGGCGACGTCGACGGTGACCCGACCCCGACCGCCGACCAGCTCGACGACGTCCGTCGAGAGGGTCCGGTCGCGGAGCTGTTGGAGCGAGATCCGCTTCGGGACGGTGGCGCCGAGCTTGTCCCCTTGGGCGTGCGCGTACAGCGAGATCATCAGGACCACCACGATGGCCGTGAGGACCGCCGGCGCGCGCTCGGACGAGCGGATCGTCTCGTCGTTGAGCGCGAGCAGGCCGCCGTTGATGCCGGCGATCGCGAGCGCGAGGACGACGACCCCGAGCCCGGGAATTGTCACCCCGGTGACGTACTTGAACACGAATCCGAGCACCCCGGAGACCAGCGCGGGCAGGATCCCCGTGATGATCCCGAGGTAGATCCCGAAGACGACCTCGACGGGCAGTGACATACGCCCCACACTCGGCGGTGAGGTTAAACCCCTGTCGCCGCCGCCGCTCCGCCCTCGCGGGGTTTAAGTCAAGCCTCGGCGACGGGCCGGTATGGAGCTGACCCGCGACTGGGTGACCGTGCGGGCGTCCATCGCCCTGACGTTCGCGGTCGCGGTCCTGTCGATCCTCGCCGGACTCGCCCAGATCGGCGGGCTCGGCGTCGACGGGCCGCTCGCCCCTCTCGTCCCCGACGTCGTCCGCCAGACGGTCGGATTCACGGGGACGATCACCGGCTTCGCGATGCTCGGCAGCGGCTTCGCGCTGAAGAACGGCTACCGGGTGGGTTGGCACTCCACGGCGGTCCTGCTGCCCCTGACCGCGATTCAGGGGCTGATGCAGGCGTCGGTGCTGTCGTTCCCGCTGGTCGCGCTGTCGGTCCTGTCGGTGCCCCCGCTCGTCTACAACCGCGGACGGTTCGACAGGCGCTTCTCCCCGTCGCCGACGCAGCTCGCGGCGGGCGCAGCGCTCGTGACGGCCGTCTCGTACGGAACGGTCGGTACGTACGCGCTCCGCGACCAGTTCAACGGGGTGGAGACGATCGTCGACGCCTTCTATTTCACCGTCGTCACCGCCTCCACGGTCGGCTACGGCGACGTGACGCCGGAGGCCGGCGCGGCCGCCGACATCGCCCAGCTGTTCGTGCTCTCCTCGCTCGTGATGAACGTCGCCGCGTTCGCGGTGGCGCTCGGGGTCCTCCTCACGCCCGCCATCGAGGCGCAGCTCTCCAAGGCGCTCGGAAAGATGACAGACAGACAGATAGACCTCCTCGACGACCACGTCCTCGTGCTCGGCTACGGGGACCTGACGGAACCGATACTCGAAGAACTCGACGAGCGCGACGGCGTCGATTACGCCGTGGTGACGCCGGACGAGACGGCCGCCCGGCGGCTCGCCGACCACGAGGTCCCGGTGTACACCGCGGACCCCAGCGACGTGGAACCGCTCGAACGGGTCAACCTCGACGGCGCCCGCGCGGTCGTCGTCGCGACCGAGGACGACGCGCGCGACGCGCTCGCCATCCTTACCGCCCGCCAGCTCAACCCTGACGTGCGGATCGTCGCGGCGGTGACGCAGCGCGAAAACGTGGACAAGCTCCGCCGCGCCGGCGCCGATCAAGTGATATCCCCGTCGACACTCGGCGGCCACATCCTCATCGACTGCGCGTTCGGGGCGGACAGCCGGGACGCGACCGAGGAGATCCTCCGCGACGTCGACCTCGAAGACTGACGGCGGTTCGCGGCACCGGTAGATCGCTGTACCGGCGGTTCGCGACGCCCCGGAATTCGGTTGTCAGCGGCTCTGCCGGCCCTTCGTCTGCCGGTAATCCCGGCTCAACACGTTCTCGCGCATGTGATCGCGAAAAGCGTCGGCCTCGGCGTCGGTCATCGACTCCGGCTCCTTCATCGGCACCAGCTCGAACCCGCGGCCGCGGATGGTCGTCGCGTGCTCGGCGTCGACGTCGAAGGAGTCGGGGCGCCGCGTCGTGTACTCGACCGCGAGTTCGCGGAGCGGCCGCTCCCCGACGGGGACGATGATCTGCGGGTTGATCATCCGGATCTCCGCGTTGAGGAACGGCTCGCAGGTGTCGACCTCGCGGTCGGTCGGCTCGCGCTCCGGGTGTCGGCAGCGCGTCAGGCTCGTGAAGAAGACGTTCTGAACGTCCGGCTCCGCCGCGTCCGGCGACGAGCGCACGAACCCGAGGTCGGCGAAAATGGACTGGACCCGCTCGCCGCCCTCCGCGCCCGTGAACGGGACGCCGTTCTCCTCGGCGGCCGCGGTCGGCCCGGTCCCGACGACGAGGAACTCGGCGCCCACGTCACCGTACCCGTGGACGACGCGCTCCCGCGCGTCACACAGCTCGGGGCAGTTCTCGCAGGCCGTGTCCATCCCGAACGGGTTCCGGAACTCCTGTTGATTCGCGTCCACGGACGTACTGCGTCCCGCGAGCCCCTAAACGCTCCGCTGGGGGGTCGCGGAGTCTTCAGAACGCGGCGGGGCGAGGGCTCAGTTCAGCTGGTAGGATTCGCCGTCGCAGTCGACCATCCCCTCTCGCTTGAGGGTCTTCAGGATGCTGTACAGCGAGATCTTCTTCATCCCGAGCGAGTCGCCCATCTCCGAGACGGTCGCGTCGCCGTTCGTCGTCAGGTACAGGTACACGAGCTTCGCGCGGGGCGACTGCAGCTCCGACGGCAGGGCCGGCGCCGCGGTGCGTGTCTCTAACATCTTGTCCGAAGCGTCGAGTTCGACGATAATAAATCCCCTATTCAACGATCGTCGTAATCGATCGGAACGGTAACGAGACGGTTCCTATCGGCCAAAAACGACAGTTCGTCGATCGCGAGATCGCCGCGCAGAGAGTGTCGACGCCGGAACGCGCCGACTTTTTCGACCGACGACGGATAGGAGACCGTGAACGATCCGGAGCGATCGTGCCCGACCCGGTCGCCCCGGGGCGACCGGGTCGGCGCGATCGCGTCGCGTCCGACGGCTCAGTACGACCGGCTCTTCGGCTCGTACGTCTTGTTCTCGCCCTCGAGGATCGTCGGCTTATACCACAGCTCCGGCTCGCCGTCGTTCCACGAGACGAGCGTGTGCTTCAGCCAGTTCTCGTCTTTGCGTTCTTGGTGTTCCTTCCGCCAGTGAGCGCCGCGGAACTCCTTGCGCGCGAGCGCGCCCATCGTGAGCGCCTCGGCGATGTCGAGGATGTTCCGCGTCTCCATCGTGTGGATCAGGTCGGTGTTGAACGTCCGTGACGGGTCAGAGACGGCGACGTCCTTGTACGCCTCCCGCGCCTCGCGGAGGTCGCCGAGCGTCTCCTCGAGCCGGCCCTCCTCGCGGAACACGTTGACGTTGGCCGTCATCGTCTCTTGGACCTTCGAGCGGATCTCCGCGTGGTTGCGGCCCCTGCGCGCGAGGAGCTCGTCGACTCGGTCCTTGGCGCGCTCGACGGTGGCACCGAGGACGCTCTCGGCGTCGGACGCCACCGCGCCGCCGTCGGCCGCGGCGGGGCCCTTCCCGCCCGTCTCGCCGACCTCGATCTCGAACTCGTAGTCGGCGGCCTCCCACTCGCCGTCTTTCCCGGTCGTGACCTTTGCCTCGCCCATGTCCTCGCCGGCGGCGTGACGACCGGCGCGCTTGCCGAAGACGATGAGCTCCGGGAGCGCGTTGCCGCCGAGGCGGTTCGCGCCGTGGACCGACGCGCAGGCGCACTCGCCGGCGGCGTACAGCCCGTCGATGGCGGTTTCGCCGTGCTCGTTCGTCTCGATGCCGCCCATCGCGTAGTGCTGACCGGGCTTGACGGGCATCGGCTCCGTGAGCCCGTCGGCGCCCTCGAAGTCCTCCGCGAGGTGGAGGATGTTCTCCAGCCGGTCGAGGATGCGCTCCTCGCCCAAGTGGCGCATGTCGAGGTGGACGTACTCGTCCTCGATGCCGCGCCCCTCGTTGACCTCGGTCAGCTCGGCGCGGGAGACCACGTCGCGGGAGGCGAGCTCGCCGTCGTTGTTCGCGTAGCCGTGCTCGAACATGAACCGCTCGCCCTCGCTGTTGTAGAGGATGCCGCCCTCGCCGCGGACCCCCTCCGATATCAGGACCCCCGTCGACGGCAGCGTGGTCGGGTGGAACTGGATGAACTCCATGTCCTCCATCGGGACGCCGGCGCGGTACGCCATCGCGACGCCGTCGCCGGTGTTCGCGACCGCGTTGGTGGTGTGGTCGAACACCTGCCCCATCCCCCCCGTCGCGAGGATGACGCCGTTGTCGGCGCGGAAGCCGCTGACCTCGCCGCTCTGGATGTCGTAGGCGACGACGCCGTGGCAGGTGCGGTCGGCCGGGTCGTCCTCGTCGGTGACGGCGAGGTCCATCACGTGCCACTCGTCGTACACCGTAACGCCGCGTTTGACCACCTGCTCGTACATCGTGTGGAGCATCTGGTGGCCGGTCTCGGCGCCGGCGTACGTCGTCCGGGGGAACGAGAGCCCGCCGAACGGGCGCTGGGAGACGCGACCGTCCTCCTCGCGGGAGAACGGCATTCCCCAGTGTTCCAGCTGGATGACCTCCTCCGGGCTCTCCTGACAGAGCGCCTCGACCGCCGGCGCGTCGCCGAGGTAGTCCGACCCCTTCATGGTGTCGTATGCGTGGTCCTGCCAGGAGTCGGCGTCGCGCAGCGCCGCGTTAATTCCTCCCTCGGCCGCGCCCGTGTGCGAGCGGACCGGGTGCAGTTTCGAGACGATGGCCACGTCGGCCCCGGCTTCCTGTGCTGCGATCGCCGCCCGGAGTCCCGCCCCCCCGGCGCCGACAACGATGACGTCGTGTTCGTGCATTGTGGTTATGATAGTCGGTTGGTTCCGAATGCCCTTGAGAGTGTCTCCCGCCGTTACCAGAACTTCAGGTTGTTCTTCACCGCTTCGCGCTTCAGCTCCTGGATGTGCTCGGTGAGGGGGATGTCCTTCGGGCACACTTCGGTACAGGAGAACTGGGTCTGACACCGCCAGACGCCGTGCTCCTGCTCGATGATCTCCAGCCGCTTCTGTTTCATCTCCTCGCCCTCGCGCTCGTCCATGGCGAACCGGTACGCCTTGTTGATCGCGGCGGGCCCGAGGTACTCGTTGTCGCCGGCGGCGATGTTACACGAGGACATGCACGCGCCGCACCAGATGCAGCGCGTCGACATCTTCACCTTCTCGCGGTTCTCCCGCGTCTGGCGCTGCTCCTCCAGCTCCCCGTCGGGGTACTCGTCCGTCTGGAAGTACGGCTCGACGGCCTCCATCTGGTCGTAGAAGTGCTCCATGTCGACGACGAGGTCCTTCTCGACCTCGGCGTGCGGGAGCGGCTCGACGCGGATCGGCTCCTCGAGGTCGACGATCTGCGTCTTACACGCCAGCTTCTGGCCGCCGTTGACGAAGATGGCGTCCGAACCGCACACCGCCTGCCGACAGGAGTGACGGAACGTGAGCGAGGAGTCGTAGTTATCCCGCGAGTACATCAGGGCGTCGAGGACGGTCATCCCCTTCGTGAAGGGAACGTGGAACGTGTCGAATCGGGGCTCCTGTTTCCCCTCCACCTCCGGGTCGTATCGGAACACCTTCAGCTCGATCGTGTCCTCGTCGGCCGCGGCCTTCTCGGCCTCCTCGGCCTGTCTGCGGGCGCGTTCCTCCGCGGCCCGGCGGCGCTTCTCGGCCCGCCGTTCGTCGCCCTTGGAGGCGACGTCGGTCTCCGCTTCGGTCTCGCTCGATTCCTCGGTCTGCTTCGGTATCTGTGTGCTCATGATCGGTTCAGTAGAGTCCGATTCCCGCCCACGCGTTCGCGGTGCGCACGCCCTGAACGATCAGGACCGCGCTCGCGGCGACGAGGGTCCACTTGATGACGGTGCGTTTGGTGCCGGTGAGTCCCTGGTTGACGAGGGCGTTGTAGACGCCGTTGACCCCGTGGAACGTCGCCGTCACGAGGAAGAGGATCATCAGCGAGTAGTAGCTCAGGCTCTCCATCCGCCCCGAGCTGGCGAGGAACGACACCTCGTCAGCGTGGTGGACGAAGTGGAGCAGGAAGAAGTGGAACGCCAGCACGACGAGCAGGAACGCCGCCGTGACCCGCTGGAGCAGCCACATCCGACCGCCGGATTTGAACGAGGAGTAGCGCTCCGCCATCTCAGAACGCCCCCGCGATGAACGTCGGCACCGACGCGACGGTGATCGCTCCGGTCAGGATGAGTGACGCGTAGAAGCTCTTGTCTTGTGCGTCCAGGCCGACCCCGAGGTCGACGAGGAGGAGCCGGGTGCCGTTGAGCATGTGGAACACGGCCACCGCGAGCAGGCCGACCTCCAAGAGCCGCACCAACAGCAGGCTCTCGAGGCTGACGATCGTCTGGGTGTACACGTCCTCTCCGGCCATGATCGCGGCTTCGCTCGCGCCCGCCGCAGGGATACCGGTGCTCAACACGGCGATGTGGGTGAACAGGTATCCGATAAGCACCCAGCCCGTGAACTTATGGAAGATCCAGGCCCACATCCCCGCCTCGAACTCCCGCCACCGACTGAAGTCCTCAATGAGGCCTCGATTGTACGACTGACTCATATCTAACGGTTCCGCACTGGGGTCGTATAGTAGTTTCTAACACGGCGGGATCGACCCCGACAGCGGCCCGCCGTATCGGGGGTGTGTTTGCTCTTAACACAGAGCCCCCGCTCGCGGAAGCCTTTTATGTACTCCTCCCGCTCTTACGGACGCAATGGCGAAAGGGAAGGTTGACTTCTTCAACGACACCGGCGGCTACGGATTTATCGAGACTGACGACGCGGACGAGGACGTGTTCTTCCACATGGAGGACGTCGGCGGCCCGGACCTGGAGGAAGGTCAGGAAGTCGAGTTCGACATCGAGGAGGCGGACAAGGGTCCGCGCGCCACGAACGTCACCCGTCTGTAACCGCTGACGTCGACGTTTCGAGGTTGTATCGGCTTTTCGACCGTTCTACGCCCGTGAGCCGCCGGTCCAGTCGCGGTCCGGCGGTCGACGGTCGGGAAACGCGGCCCGACGGGCAGCGAGCGGGGGTCGGCAGTCGACGAACGGGGACCGAAGGCGACCCGCGAACCGGCCGTTCGAACCCCGACCGATAGGGATTTACCGGTCGCTGACTGACCGGTCAGTCAATGAGCGATCAGCCGAGCGCGGCCGAGGAGATCATGGACGGGGTCTACCGCGCGCTCCGCGCCCACGGCTACGCCGACGTGACGATGCAGGACATCGCCGACGAGTGCTCGAAGAGCAAGTCCCTGCTCCACTACCACTACGACACGAAGGAGGACCTGCTCGTCGCGTTCCTCGACTACGTCATCACCGACTCCGAGGCTCGGATCCGGGCTCACGCCGACGAGCCCCCGATCGAGCGGCTCGCGGGGTTCGTCGGCTGGTTCGTCTTCGAGGCCGACGCCGTCGACCGCGAGGCGTTCCACATCGCCCTCCTCGAACTCCGGACGCAGGGGCCGTTCAACGAGCGGATCCGGGAACAGCTGGTCAGGAGCGACCGCCTGCTCCGCGGCACCGTCGCCGACATCCTCGAATCGGGGATCGAGAACGGGACGTTCCGCGAGGTCGACGTCGAGGAGACGGCGGCGCTCGTGGTCGCGACGCTCGACGGCGCGCGGACCCGACAGATCACGCTCACCGGCGGGGACGGCGACGGGGCGGGCGA